>DAITOW010000191.1:0-5901 GCA_036833965.1 Oleiphilaceae bacterium | reverse complement strand
GAAATCACTTTTAGCAACAGGTTTATTGCTTGCGGGCACAGTAGCGCAAGCGGGTTTGATGACTTCTGTCGAAGGTATAGAAATTTGGGAAAGCCAAGAGTCTGGCGTAACTATCATTGATTTTGAATCGGGTGCGCCTGCTGGACTAAGTGGTGATTACACCATTTATGATACGCCAAGCGGTACGAACCAATCTGCTCCTCCTTTCGGAATTAACGATCATTACTTGAGTGTTCCAAATCCGACTCGTTCAGGGTCGGCAACAATGGAATTGGGTGCAAGCTATAACTACTTTGGTTTGTTCTGGGGTTCTATTGATACTTATAACACTATTACGTTCCATACTAGTGCGGGTGATGTTAGCGTAAATGGCGCAGACTTCTTGCCGGATTTACAAGCAGATGGTGGTCAGTCAGATTGGGATTCTAACCGTTACATCAATTTCTACTTTGATGCTGGTCAGACATTTTCAAGCTACACACTGACAAGTACCAACTTTGCTTTTGAAACTGACAATCATGCTTACGGTAACGTTGCGGTATCTGAGCCGGCAACTCTTGCATTGTTTGGTCTAGGTTTGGCGGCATTGGGCTTCACGCGTCGCAAAGCGTAAGTTCAAAACTTAAGAGCGTTTAAAAGGGCTGACACTTCAGGTGTCGGCCCTTTTTTTCGTCTTTTACCTTCAATTCTGATCCGATCGACTAGCCTTTAGGTACAAACCACAACTTTGTTTTTTACCCCTAAGGTGTCTGTTTTGACTGATCAACGCACGCTCGTGTGGTTTCGCCGCGATTTGAGGCTTCGGGATAACCCCGCTCTTTTTCATGCCTGTGCGGCAGGCGAGGTGATCCCTGTCTTTATCCTGGACGACGAGGACGCGCAGGAATTTGCGACTGGCGAGGCAAGCCGCTGGTGGCTCCATCATTCTCTAGTCTCTCTCAATCAATCGCTCAACGGCCGCTTGCTGCTGCGCAAGGGCAAGGCAGCAGAGGTTCTGCAAGATCTGATAGGCGAAACGAATGTGACAGCCGTGTATTGGAATCGCTGTTATGAACCCTGGCAGACAGAGCGAGATGCACTGATTAAGAGTGCCTTGAAAGAGCGGGGCGTAGGCGTCAATAGCTTTCAGGCGAACTTGCTGTGGGAGCCCTGGGAGATACTCAATCAGCAAGGTTCGCCTTATAAGGTATTCACCCCCTATTATCGAAAGGGGTGCCTCAAGGCGCCTGAACCCAGAGTGCCATTAGGAACCCCGAGCCTTGATGCCTTGCTGACAGAAACATTTTCGTCAGTAACGTTAGATGACTTGGCTCTAATGCCAAGTTTGAACTGGTATCAAACCATGGAAGCGCTTTGGCAGCCCGGCGAAGAGGGTGCGGCACAGCGCTTGGAAAGATATCTGGAAAATGCCGCGTTTCATTATCGTTCGAGGCGCAACTTCCCTGCGGTCGTTGGGACGTCGCAGTTGAGTCCGTCCCTTCACTTTGGGGAGCTTTCTCCAAATCAGGTCTGGTACGCGGCAAAGCATACGTTCGACAGAGACAGCGAGAACGAGCACCTTGATACTTTTCTAAGTGAGCTTGGCTGGCGAGAGTTCAGTCATTACCTCCTGTATCATTTTCCCAGCATTGTGAAAGATAACTTCAACCCTAAATTTGATGCCTTTCAATGGGAGAACGATGCGCACCTTCTAAAAGCGTGGCAGCAAGGGAAGACGGGCATTCCTATCGTCGATGCCGGAATGCGAGAGCTTTGGCAAACAGGTTACATGCACAACCGCGTTCGCATGGTCGTTGGCTCGTTTCTGGTGAAAAATCTCAGAACCGATTGGCGCCTGGGTGAAGCCTGGTTTAGGGATTGCTTGGTGGATGCAGATCTTGCCGCGAACGTTGCAAGCTGGCAGTGGGTAGCAGGCTCTGGAGCGGACGCGTCTCCGTATTTTCGAATTTTCAATCCGGTGCTGCAGGGCGAGAAGTTTGATGGTGCAGGCGATTACGTGAAGCGTTATTGTCCTGAACTGTCTAAGCTCGATAAGAAATATATCCACAAGCCTTGGGATGCACCGACGGCTGTTCTGGCGCTGGCGGGCATCGAGCTCGGCAGAGACTACCCGTCGCCAATTGTCGATCTGAAAGAATCTCGCGAAGCGGCGCTTGGTGCTTACGAGTCGGTGAAAAGAGCCGGTTAGCTATGGGGAGGTTGGCGGATAGCATTTCCAACAAAGGCAAGCTGAGGCTCGTGCTGGCCGACCAGCTTAGTCACGATTTGGCTAGCCTGCGCGATGTCGATCCGGAGCATGATCTGGTATTAATGGCAGAAGTGCGCAGTGAGGCCCGGTTCGTCAAGCATCATAAACGAAAGATCGCCTTTCTCTTCTCCGCCATGCGCCACTTTGCTCTGGAACTTGAGCAACGAGGCTTCAACGTGCGCTATGTGCGTTACGATGATCCGGACAATGCGGGAAGCCTGAAGGGGGAAGTGACTAAAGTTGTCGAAAAATTGGGCTTTGAGCATGTGTTGCTCACCTTTCCCGGTGAGTGGCGGGTGCTTGAAGACATGCAATCATGGGAGGCAGCGCTCTCTTCACTCCCTTCAGCACAACGGGTTCATGTTGAAATTCTGGAGGACGATCGCTTTCTCTCCAGCATCGAGGATTTTGATAGCTGGTCTCAGGGTCGCAAGCAATATCGCATGGAATTTTTCTATCGTGAGTTGCGCAAGCGTTTCAACTTTCTGATGGATGAGGACGGCCCCGTGGGCGGGCAATGGAATTACGATGCAGAGAATCGCAAGGCCTTGCCGAAGGGGATAGAGATTCCCGCTCGCTCTCACTTTGCTCCCGACGGCATTACGCAGGATGTATTAGCGTTGGTCGAGCGAGAGTTTGCCGACCACTTTGGCTCTCTGGAAAGCTTTGATTTTGCGGTGACGAGAGAGCAAGCCTTGCAAGTATTGGAATGTTTTATTAGTGAACGCCTGATACATTTTGGCGATTATCAGGATGCCATGAAGCAAGGTGAGCCCTGGCTCTTCCATAGTCATATCAGCTTTTATCTTAATTGTGGTCTGCTGACGGCAAAAGAGGTGATTCAAAAAGCAGAGAGCGCCTATCGGGAAAACAATCTTCCGCTCAATGCGGTTGAGGGCTTTATTCGGCAGGTGCTGGGATGGCGTGAATATGTGCGGGGTTTGTATTGGCAGCGTATGCCCGCTTATGCGCAAGAAAATGCCCTGAATGCGCAAAGAGCCTTGCCCGATTTTTTCTGGACGGGCGAGACGGACATGAATTGCCTTGCCCAATGCATTAGTGAGACGCGTGACAATGCTTACGCGCATCATATCCAGCGTTTGATGGTACTGGGCAATTTTCTGTTATTGGCGGGCGTAGAGCCAAAGCAGGTTCAGGACTGGTTTCTACTTGTTTATGCCGACGCCTACGAGTGGGTCGAACTGCCTAATGTGCAAGGCATGATTCTGTTTGCAGATGGTGGCTTGATGGGGAGTAAGCCCTATGCGGCAAGCGGCAGTTACATTAATAAAATGTCGGACTACTGCAAGTCTTGTCGTTATAAGGTCAAAGAAAAAAACGGTGAGGACGCCTGTCCCTTCAATTATCTTTATTGGGATTTTTTGGCGCGCAACCGCGACATGCTTCGATCAAATCAGCGGCTTGCGATGCCGTATCGTACTTTCGAGAAAATGGGCGAGGAGAAACAACGACTCATTGCCTCAGATAGTCAGCGGTTTTTCTCGCGTCTGGATGCCAATGAAAAAGTCTGAACGACCAACCAAGACTTGCCCTGTTTGTGAACGTCCCTTTGAGTGGCGCAAGAAATGGGCGCGTGACTGGCCCTCAGTGAAGTATTGTTCCAAGCGTTGTGCAAGCCAGCGAAACGCTATGAAAATTCAGGGTTGATTGGCTCACGCTTGCCTAAGGCTTGTAATAACTACTTTCTTCGCAGCTTTTCTTCTAACCTTGATTCTACTCAAGTCAGTTTTTGGGCAATGCCGCGCTTTTTGTCCATAATAATAAGATTAAATCGATAACCACGCAGACAGCCAAACCGACAACCACACTGACAAGAATGAGGAGCATCCCTTGAGCGTCCCAACCCTTGAAGAATTAAAGAGCATTTTGAATAAAGCTGAGGAGCTGCGAAACACCAATCAGGATCCTGATTTGATCGCGAGTACCTTGCTCAGTTTTGAGCGTCGCTTCCGGGCAGCGGAGCATGTTATTGATGCTGTGAAACTCTACCTGCACTCGGGCGAAGGCGGAACAGAGCATGCGCGCCTGGTTCGTGCTATTGAAAGTTTTGAGAAGACCGAGAAGCAGGAAGAAGATGGTACCTTTGGTTTGAGTTGATGTGCTTATCGTTATTGTAGCGATCGCAGTATTTGAAAACTTGCCTCGCTTCCGGAAAGGAGGCAGAAGCAAGTAGAAGTAAGCAGAAGTAAGGTCTGGAATATGAGCACAGTCGACACCCCGTCTCCGGAATATTTCGTTCGTGACATTAACGAGTTGCGGGATTATCTGGACCTGCAGCGTATTAGCCCGTTGGCGGATGCTGCCGTTCCCAAGGTCTGCCTGTCAGATTTTCAGTTTCCTCCAAATATTGAAGAGACGATCGAGGCCCAGTGGGCTGATCTTTATCGTGTTGTTCCCCTGTTTGAACACCGGCACAACCTGATCGTTGCGGTGGATGAGGGGGTTGAGTACGACGATACCGTGCAAAACATCGAGTTCGTCACCGGCCGCCATGTCGAGGCGTTCAAGTGCCGTAGTCAGGATCTGGATCAGGCAATTGACACGCTCTATAGCGCCGAGGCATTGGTTGGTCTGGAGAACGGATCATCAGACGCGATGATTGGCGAAGAGTTGGAGCTGATCAAACAGCAGGTGCGGGAAAAGCCCATTGTTCGCATCGTGACCCGGCTGCTGCTTGAGGCCTATCGTAAAAATGCCTCTGATATTCACATTCGTCCGACTGAGCGCGGCGCTGATTATCTTTTGCGTATTAACGGCAGCATGGTCTTGCGCTCGGAAATACACAAAGAGCATATGGCCGCTGTGATTAGTCGTTTCAAGATTATCGGCGGGATGAATATTTCCGAGCATCGTATCCCGCAAGATGGTGGCGCACGGATTGCTGTTGGTGGCCACCGGCTTGAATTGCGGATGTCGATCATTCCAACCATTCATGGTGAGAGCCTGGTTGTTCGTTTGCTCAATGCTGATCAGCGGCTGTTCTCACTTGAGCAGCTTGGTCTGGAGGAAGGCGAGTACCGGCATGTGTTCAAGGCGTCGAAGCAGAGTCATGGCATGGTTCTGGTGGTTGGCCCCACCGGCTCAGGAAAGTCGACCACGCTTTATGCCTTGCTGCAGGAAATTATAGAAAACAAGGCTTTAAACGTGATTACGGTGGAAGATCCTGTCGAGTTTCATATCGAGGGGACAGAGCAGATTCCGATCAATCGCAAGGCGGGCTCCACTTTTCCAAAGGCTCTTCGAAACATACTACGCCACGACCCTGATGTGATTATGGTGGGCGAGATTCGGGACGAAGAGACTGCAAAAATTGCGATAGAATGTGCCTTGACCGGCCATTTGGTGCTCAGCACCTTGCACTGTACCAATGCAGTGTCGGCGATTACGCGTTTGCTGGAAATGGGCGTGAAGCCTTATCTGTTGAAAGCAACCCTGAGTCTGTTGGTCGCACAGCGACTTGCCAAAATTAACTGCCCGAGTTGCATGACGGATGATGATTCGGCTGAAGCGAAAATGCTGGCTGCTCAACCTGAGCTTTCACATGTGCACTTCAAGACCAGCGAAGGTTGCGAGGAATGCAACTTTACAGGGATTTCTCGTCGGCAAGGGTTGTATGAAGCCCTGCCTCTCGA
>DAITOW010000190.1:0-5905 GCA_036833965.1 Oleiphilaceae bacterium | reverse complement strand
GAATTATTGCATCTGGCTCGCCCACGACCGCAGCAAGGCAACCCACCCTTTCTCCTTTATTTTTCTGGTGGCCTTTCTCGGCGGCGCTATTTCGGTCATCGCAAGCGGAATGGTTATGACCACCATTCTCTGGACTCAGGACATCTACAGTTTCGAGCAGATCGCCAACGAGTTTTGGGTCTTTATTCCCCTGATAGCCTTTCCCGAAGCGACGATCAACGGGATGCTCATCTCGATTCTGATCTTCAATCATCCCGAGTGGGTCAGGCTTTTCGATCAGGCGCGCTATTTAGGGAAAAATTCTTAAGCGAGGTGCTAGTTTAAAGGCCAATAATATTGATACGATTGGGGCATGCCGCACCCTTCAAAGTCTAAAAATAACATTTCGAATTTGGCCTCTTTCGCACTGCTATTATGTGCACTCGCATTATTACCTTCTCATGATGCAAAAGCCCAGGACGCGCTTGAGCCACATTATGCGTTCTCAAACTATTTCGGCTCCGGTATCTACAGCTCAACTGGCAACGAAGTCACCGTATTTAATATCCCTCTGATCTTTGAACCTGACTGGGAAGGTGTTGAGAGTTTACAAGACGTCCGCCTGAGGGTCCCCCTGTCGGTCGGGCTCGCAAATTTCTCTTACGACGACATCGCAGATACGCGCCCCGTACAAGACGCATCAACCATTACTATCGCCATCGGACTTGAAAAGGATTATTGGACAAGTGAGTCTTTAAAATTAGTACCCTTTGCCGATCTGGGCTACTCGGAAGAATTAATCGAACATGATCGAGCCTTCACTTTTGCAGCAGGAACCGCGATTTTTCACTACACAAGGTTCTGGAATGAAAAACAACTGATTTACGGAAAAGTGCAGCACGCCGGCTTCTCTCACAGAAGTCAGCGTTCGCAAAATTTCAGCTCCCTACAGATAGGCAGCGACTTCAAGTTTCCAGAACGCTTTGGCTCCGGGCGGCTTTCAAGCTTTCTGACCATGTATCTGACCAGCTACTTCTACATGGTCGGCATTGATTTTGAGAACACAAATCTGGTGCCCTTGCAGGACGAGTGGGTGCATGAAGTCGGCTTTACCTGGGGGTTGGATAACCCTATCGAAACCTCTCTCACCGATATTGAACGTATCGGCCTCGGCTATCGCTTCTCAGATAAAAGTCCGGGGGCCATTCACATCAGTTTCAACTTCCCTCTCGACTGATCTGGGAGGAAGCTCAAATACCTAGTATGTTGCGGGTTTAAAGCTGGCGGAAATTCTATTACCCGCACCCAGAGCAAATTGCACGATATAGACAACATTAGGGTCAAACTTCGGTGGCGCCTCAACCTTCACCGGTCCGACGCTATGCATCTGCCCCCGCTGTTCCCAGGTAATCACAATCTCATTGCTCTCAAGGGGGCGTTCATGAAAGCCGTTCATGCAAATCGAACGATGCAGAATAATCCCGCATGCAAACTTGCGATGAAATTTGGTCACCTCAATCTGCATGTTGCGAATGTCATCGTTCGTAAGATTTAAGATCTCTACGCCATTAAAGCGCAGGGCATTCGACGTTTTGGGCGAGCTTGCACACCCGCTCAAAAGCAAGAGCGACAGGCCAATGATCAAAATGCACCGACTACTCATCCCGGGCCTCCGGCATTACTGGCTCTATGGACTCTATTGGTTCTGCTGGCTCTGCCCGTTCTTGCGGCTCTGGCAGCGCGGTGACAAAATCAATCTCCAGATCAGCCTTCTCCGAGAAGTATTCCGGCAACTCGGCCTTAATGGCTGGAGCGAGTTTCTTGAAGTCCCCCACCTGCTTGACCAGATTCCCCTTGCCAGAGAGGAGCTGACCCTCTGCTTTCACATAGGCTTCCTGCGCCCGATCCAAACCCCGTTTCACCCCTTCAAAACTGGCCAGAAAACTATTGAGCTTTTTAAAGACACTCTCAGCTTTGTTGGCGAGCTCGGCAGTATGCTTGTTTTGATCCTCATAGCGCCAAAGCTGACGAACAATATTCAAACTGGTCAAAAGCGTGGTCGGCGTCGCCACCAGCACGTTATTGGTGATGGCCTCCTGAAAAAGAAGCTCATCGGCTTTCAAGGCCTCAACAAACGCAGATTCAATCGGAACAAACATGAACACGATTTCGGGAGAATTCATGCCCGGCAACTTGTAATAATCGCGATCAGCCAGCTCGTTGATTCGATCACGCATCGCCTTTACATGATCCTTCAGCGCCAGCGCACGCTCACTGTCGTCCTCACTGTTCACATAGAGTGTATAAGCATTCAACGACACCTTGGCATCGATGATCAGGTGCTTGTCTTGCGGAAGATAAACAACGGCATCCGGGCGCCGTTTGCCCTCTTCCGTATTGACCGAAACCTCGCGCTGGTAATCCTTTCCATGCTGCAAGCCGGATCGTTCAAGAACATTTTCAAGTACCAGTTCACCCCAGTTGCCCTGAAGTTTTTTCTGGCCGCGTAAAGCCGTCGACAGTTCGTGCGCTTCTGTGGTCATGCGCACGTTCAACTCCTTCAGCGATTCCAGTTCCTTTTTTAATTCGGAACGTTGCATGGTTTCGCGGTGAGCAGTATCACTCACCTGCTTGCGAAACTCATCAATGGTATGTTTGAACGGATTAATCGCTGCACTCAGGCTTTCTTTATTGGCCTCCTGCAAAGCTTTGGAATTACTTTGCAGAATTTCATTACTCAGCTGCTGGAACTGCAGCTTCAATTCGTCTTTTTGCTTATTAAAGGACTCAAGCTCACGCTTGTAACTCGCCTCGCGCTCTTCCATAGAGGTGTTCAAGCGCTCGAAACTCACTTCTGCTTTGCCTAATTTATTGCGGGTTTCATCCAGGTCGTTTGTGAGCTTGTCGCACTGCTGTTGCAAGCTCTCGGCACGCTGCCCACTCTGCTCAGCCGACACCTCAAATTTGCGTGATTGCTCACGGGCTTGTTCAAGCGCAACCTTCAGATCATTCAGCTCCTCGCGCAGTTGCTGCTCCAGATCATTCATACGTTGCAGTTGCTCTGCTCGACTCTGCTGTTCGTGCTCATATCGAGTCTTCGTTTCGGCCAGCTCAAGCTCCAACTCTTTTTGGGCAGATGACATTCGAAACCGGGCAAACACATACCCCAATAACAGGGAAATAACAGCAGCAAGGGAAAGCCCGAGAATGACATTCATATCCATAGAAAAAGAAACCCGAAAGAGTAAAAAATTAGACTTGAGTGTATAGAGTTCGTCCGCACTTTGCCCCTAAAAAGCGAGGCTTGGGAGTTACGATTCACCCGGAAAAATCAAAATGAATCGAGCGCCATCATGGTAGTCCGGGTCAATCCGAATCGAGCCACCATGCACTTCCATAATTTTGCGACAAGTGGAAAGTCCGACTCCTGAACCCTCGACATCCTTGAGCTCACGTTTCGCCCTATAAAAAATATCAAAGACCGCCTCCTGATCGCCCTCAGCAATTCCAGGCCCCTGATCTTCCACCAGAACGCAGATGCCCGAAACTTGCCCGGAATTGGCTTTCGCCACCCTCGGCCACTCTTCAACACTGTAAATGCGCAAATCAAGCTTGCCTTCGCTCTGCCCGTACTTCAAAGCATTTACAGTCAGATTCACAAAAACATTGCCGATCAAGTTGGGATCACATTTAACGTTCGGCAAGTCGCGATAGACAACATCAATATCTGTGTCAGGGTAATTATCACGCGCCTGATTCACTGCCTCCCGGGCAATCGCTTCCAAATCACAGTCTTTAAACTCGGCCGCACTCGACTCCACATTGGCAAGGCTCATCAGGGCATCAATCATTACGCTGGCCTTCTGCCCCGCACTTTCGATCCGCTCAATGTGGTGAAGGTCTTCCTCACTCAAGGTCTTGCGATCAATCATTTGGGAAAAGAGCGTGATCTTTCTTATCGGGGATTTCAAATCATGCGACAGCGCGTAGGCATATTTCTGTAAATCCAGATTCCTCTGCCGAAGTTCCTCTGCATAGCGAGCCAGATCGCTCTGGGATTTTTTGATGCTCGACAAGTCTGTGACCACTGCGACAAACATAGAGCCCGCGCTCGTCTCAACCTGGCTCAAATTTAGATCTATCGGAAAGTGTTCCCCTCCATTGCGCACGGCCATAAGCTCTCTGACCACGCCCAAAGTGCGCGAACCCTGCCCCAGTTGCGACGCATTCATGTAGCCATTATGTTTCTCCGCTATGCGTGAAGGCATCAGGAATTTAACGTTCGTCCCAATCAATTCTGACGGGATATAGCCGAAAATCGCCCCTGTCGCCGCATTGCAATCGACAATGTCACCCTGCGCATCAGCAACGATAATTGCACTGGATATGGAATTGAACACTCGCTGCATCTTGTTGTTCGCAAGCTCAAGCTCGTCGCTTGCCTTTGTAATATCCTCAACCAGTTTGGCAAAAGCCTTCCCTGATTCAGATATCTCATCTTCCGACAACTGGCTTTCTGTGATCAGGGAATAACCTCGGGAAAAATCACCTTCCTGAAAGTATGCCACCATCCGGTCTAACAAAAGGAAGCGGCGCTTCAGATAATTCGCTGTAATCCATCCAACCCCCCAAATAGCGCCCAGAACGAGCAAAGCAATCCAGACAGAGTCCACCAGTGAAGCAAGGACTTCACGAACCAAAAGCGGTTTATCGAGCTTCCGCAACACATATATGCTTTGCGCGCCATCATCAGCCGGTAAGGAAAAATATCCGAATACTATGCTCTCATCACTGGACTTGGCGACATCAAACTCATCTTCGCTTGCGGCCAGAGACCGAACCTGCATGAACGACTCAGGGTCGTCCAACATTAAACTCGCTGAACCGCCACGCTGAGGCGAAAAAGCTTTTAAGGGATCGGAGTGATAGAGGTATCGTCCTGTTTCATCAAATACGATAGCGTCCGCAGAAAACGGAGAGCTTGCCAATTTCTTTAAAATGTCATCCATCCGAACATTGACAACAAAATACCCAATCCGCTTACCCTGTGCATTACCGAGCACGGCGACACCCCTTAGCGCCGACCATTCAGGCTGTTCGATCTGCCCATGCTCCTCATTCAATGTGATTCTGGAGTAAAAATGAGAGCCCGGGGGTAATGATGCAGCGCTTTGGATATAATCCCTTGAAGACTTATCTTGCAACTGATCTTCCGGTTTCAAGACAAGCTCGTCACCTTCCCGATCAATTCTGAGCACTTCGAAACCCTGATCATCCAACAAGCGCGCCTGAACGAAATTCGGGTTGTTCTGCAAAATAGCCAGCAACAGCTGATAAATCGCACTCTCCCGAACTTCGGGATCGCGCAACAAAAATCGCGCCGACAAATCAGAGTTGGTTACAAGCCCCAAAGTATCTTCTACGGTCTTCAGGCTCGAGCGGGTTTCGAGTAAGTCAAAAGTGAGCGCCTGCGTAGAGGATAGAAAGTTTCTCTCGAAGCGCTCTTCAAAGATCAAGCCAAAAAATGCACTTAACACGATCACAGCTGCGGCGGCTCCCAAGCCAAGATTCAAGCGAAAGACGCGCTGCGTGATCTTCATTTATTGTTCTCCAACCCCTAATCTTTGCGTTTTACAGCAACTATGCCTGGCCAAAAGTCCACCTTCCCGAACGATAGAATTCCTGCAACTGCCCGGAAAATTCTTGCATCGCCTCTGTGTAGCCTCGTTGTTGCAACCACTCTTCGTTGTAGTATGTGTCAATGTAACGCTCACCCCGATCACAGAGCATCGTCACAATAGAACCCGTCTCTCCCCTAGCCTTCATTTCGGCCGCAAGCTGATACGTCGCAAACAAATTCGTTCCTGTTGAACCACCGACCCTAAAGCCAAGTAAATCACTCAAGTGTTGCATTGCTGCGAAAGAA
>DAITOW010000189.1:0-5915 GCA_036833965.1 Oleiphilaceae bacterium | reverse complement strand
TAACCCCACGCCCGCTGATCCCGGCCTCTCATTGAGCAAATAGGCACGATCAAGGCTGGTCGATTCGGCTTGTCCTCGCTATAGTCAAAACATGTTTTACGAATAGAATAGCTATGTCCACTTTCTCCAGCTCATCTCGCACTTTATTTATCCTTGCCGCGTTTGTCATCGTTATCGCAGGACTGCGTGCAGCCGAATCCATCATGGTGACGTTTTTACTTTCCGGCTTTTTTGCCATTATTTGCGCACCACCTTTTTTGCTCATGCAAAAGAAGGGATTGCCCGCGTGGCTATCGCTTATTGCAGTGGTTATTTTTATCAGCCTGTTCCAAATATTGCTGATCAGTATTATTGGCAGTTCTGCCAAGGCATTTTCCGGCGACCTGCCGATATATCAGGAAAAGCTTCGCGGAACGCTCTCACACATCATTACAACTCTCGGTAGTTGGGGCGTTGAAATCCCCCAAGAACGATTGATGGAAACCTTTGACCCCTCGAGCATCTTCAAGACCGCAATGAGTGCACTTGGCAGCTTGGGTGCCGTCCTGTCCAATTCCTTTTTGATCATCCTGACGGTGATCTTCATGCTCTTTGAGAGCTTATCCTTGCCAAACAAACTGCATAAGGCATTTGGAGAGGAAAGCTCACAAATGCGACACATCCAGAGATTTCTGGATACGGTCAAAACCTATATGACCATCAAAGCGGTCATCAGCCTCGCTACCGGCGCCATCATCTATCTCGGCCTGCTCATTATCGGCGTGGACTACCCGCTACTCTGGGCAATATTGGCGTTTTTCCTGAACTTTGTACCGAACATCGGGTCCATCATCGCTGCCATTCCAACCGTATTGCTCGCTATCATCCAACTTGGGCCGCTGAGCGCACTGTTCACCGCGCTTCTCTATATCGCTGCAAATATGATCATGGGAAATGTTGTTGAACCACGCTTTCTCGGGAAAGGACTCGGCCTGTCAACGCTCGTTGTATTCCTGTCCCTGGTATTTTGGGGCTGGGTATTCGGACCGGTAGGCATGTTTCTTTCGGTACCTCTAACTATGCTTCTGAAAATTGCTTTCGAGAGCAACGAAGAAACCGAATGGATCGCCATCATGATGGGTGGCGACCCCGGCGAAAATGCAGCAAAGCAATGAAATGCTGTAAAATGTTCTCGTTAGGGACATTTTTCTTTGCGATTAAATATCCTTTCTGGTATAAAGTCGGGCTCTTTGGTTAGGGCTCCCTTAACACGAGCTGAAAGGCGCGGTTGGCGGCTCTTTAAAGCAGGGTTTCCTGCTATCAGGAAAGTCCAAAAGATTTGAATTTGTTCTATGGTGCCCCCAACGAGAGCACTTAGAAATTGGAGGCAAGGTTTTAGTATGTCTAGAGTATGTCAGGTTACAGGCAAGCGCCCTGTAACAGGTAACAATGTTTCGCACGCAAAAAACACCACTCGTCGTCGTTTTTTGCCTAACCTACAATCTCACCGTTTTTGGGTTGAAAGCGAAAACCGTTTTGTAAAGCTACGCGTTTCTACTAAGGGTATGCGTATTATTGATAAGAAGGGCATCGAAACTGTCCTTGGCGAGCTTCGCGCACGCGGCGAAAAAGTATAAGGAGAGCTCGAAATGAGAGATAAAATTCGTTTAGTTTCTAGCGCTGGCACTGGTCACTTCTACACAACTGACAAGAACAAGCGCAACATGCCTGAGAAAATGGAGATCAAAAAGTACGATCCTGTTGTTCGCAAGCACGTGATCTATAAAGAAGCAAAGATCAAGTAATCCTTTTTACTTGCTTCCTGAAAAGCCCGGCCCTAGTACTGAGAAGTCATAGCGTCGGGTTTTTTATTGCCCGCTATTTCCGCCTACTGTAAGACTCAGGCAAGCCAAACTCCAATTCAATCGGCAAGTGATCCGACACAGGAAAACTCAATACCTGGGCACGCTTCACTCTCAAAGAACGACTAACCAGAATATGGTCCAAATCCTTCTGAGGACGCCAGCTTGGAAAAGTGTTCGTGACACCGGGCAAAGGCACCAGATCCAGTTCTTTCAAACAACCATGTTGCAATAGACTCTCTGCATGGGTATTCATATCCCCCATCAATACCAGATGCCGGTATTGCTCAATCAGCCCCTTAATGAATGACAGCTGTGTTCTTTGGGCCTGAGCACTCAATGACAAGTGCATTATCACCAATACCAGAGGATCCTCTTCCAGGCCGTATTTGGCGACAATCACTCCCCGGCCCGGGATCAGCGCAGGCAAAGGGTACTCCTCAACCGACAAAGGCCGATACCGACTCAATAAACCATTGCTATGCTGTGCAAGCGGGCCAAAATTACGATTTAGCTGCTGATACCAGTACGGAAAGCCAGCCTCATTTGCCAGAAACTCAACCTGATTAATGAATCCGCTTCGAATACTCCCTCCATCCACTTCCTGCAAGGCAACCACATCATAGGAATGCAGCAAGTGCGCGATTTTCGAGAGATTTTCATTTCTTTGGCGATGCGGCAAAAAATGCTGCCAACTGCGCGTCAAATAATGGCGATAGGACGAGGTCGAAATCCCGACCTGTATATTGTAGGTAAGAAGGCGAATGGTTTCGTCAGCTGAGACTTTTGGAACCTTTTTAAGATCCTCTGGCGCTGAACTGGACGAAGCCCTTACCAGTGTGTCTGAAGGTGTAAAAATTTGCCTGACACGACTACGCAAGCGTGCATACATAGTTTTTTACACCTCTTAGACTAAAACAGGACAGCTTACTGCTGAGCACCCTGCATTGCAGCACGCTCTTTCGCGATCAGGAAGTTGGCAATTTTCGTCATGTTTGCAAAACCGCCTGCATCACGAACACCAATCTTGTACTTGCCGTTAACCACCAAGGCAGGAACACCGGTCAGACGGTAGGCCTTGATACGGTCACCTGTTGCGTTAATTTTTTCCTCAATTTTAGAGATTTTACGAAACCCGGAGGCTTCGAAAACCGCCATAAACTCTTCTTTAGAGACACCAAATTTAGCAAAGATTTCTACAAAATCTTCCCTATCTTTATAATTTTTAGGCTGCGCCTGGATAGCATCAAACAAGGCCTGATGCATTTCCTCGACCTTACCTAACTCTTCGGCTGCAAAAAAGATCTCGGCATGAGTTACCCAGCCCGGGAACGTTGCAGGGATCAATCGAAAGTCTACGTCCTCGGGAAAAGCTGCCTCCCACTCTGGCAAGAAATCATTATTGAACTCATAACAGTGGGGGCAGCCATACCAGAATACCTCAACCACCTCGACCTTTGAGGCATCGCGCGTTTTCACAGGAAAAGGCAATTCCTTGTAGTGCCGACCCTTTTCCCACATTTCTGAAGCCATACTCAACGAACTAAAGAAAACGGCGACAGCCACAAGAAAGGCCCCAACAATTCGAGACTGAAACATGCTTGCTCCTTCACATTTATAAAAGCGTTAATCTTCCGATAATATGCCTGCGCTATTAGCGACTCAAGCAGACTACATGACTATTTAATTAAACTTCTTGGACAGGGAGAGCACGTCACAGTTCCCCGGCATACAGGAAATGTAAAAGCCAAAAACAAAAAAGCCGAATCAATGATTCGGCTTTTCTTACTTTTATTGCGTCAGGCTAACAAGCCAATAAGAGACTTACTCTGACAAACCTTGAATGTAACTCGCAACTGCTTCAATTTCACGGTCATTCATGCGAGCAGCAACAGAGCGCATCATACGGGTGTCGCCATCGTTAGTACGCTCACCACTACGCCATTTTTTAAGCTGGGCAATAGTGTAATCAGCATGCTGACCGCCAAGCGCAGGAAAGCCTGCCGCTGCCATGCCTTTACCCGCAGGGCCATGACATGCGGTACACGCCGCCATCTTGGTAGCAGGATTACCGGCACGGTAAAGCTTACGACCTTCTTCGACCAACTCTGCTTTTGCCTGACCAACCGAAATTGTCTGGGATGCGTAATAAGCCGCTACGTCTGCCATGTCCTGATCACTGAAACCATCCAAAAGACCTGTCATCTCAACAATCTCACGACGACCTTCCTTTTGGTCATACATTTGCTTGAGAAGATACCTCTCACCCTGGCCGGCAAGTTTCGGGAAGTTACCTGCAGCACTATTACCATCGGCTCCGTGACAAGCAGCGCAAACCGTAGATTTATCTTTCCCTGCTTGCGGATCCCCCACAACTTCCGCAGAAACCCATGCGGAGCTGCTCAAACCCAAAGCAATAACCATCCCCTTCAAAAACTTATTCATAATCTGTGCGCTCTCTTTTTAATAAATCCGCCACGTATTCGGCCTTGCCTGTATTTTCTTGCGCTCTTTCTTCTTATTGCGATGTCGAGCACGTTCAGCTGATGTACCTATCACTTTAGACGATTATATCGACACTTCAGGATCTAACAAGAAAGATCAGGCAAAAAATCGACGCTTATTATACACTAAGGCACCTTTGATAAAAGCCTTAGCCATGCCGTCCCAAGAGTAAAATTGTATGAGCGACTCGCAAGAAAACACCCCAAAGTTTCGCCTTGCCTATAGCAGCGCAAGCTTTTTACAGAGCGGTTCAAAGCTCAGCAACTGCCCAAAAGATGAGGGTATCGAAATTGCCTTTGCCGGGCGCTCGAATGCCGGCAAATCATCTGCCATCAACAGTATCACCCAAAACAAAAAGCTCGCGCGCACCAGTAAAACACCCGGGCGAACTCAGTTGATCAATTTTTTCTCGCTAGATATTGATGGCGTTCGACTTGTCGATCTGCCCGGCTACGGATACGCAAAAGTATCGCTTGATATGAAGGAAGCCTGGGGTAGGCACCTCGAAGACTATCTGCAAAACAGGGAAAGCCTGGCCGGCCTTGTTCTGATCATGGACATCAGAAAACCGTTAACTGAATTCGACACAATGCTGCTCGACTGGAGCAAGAAAAGCGAGTTAAGCACGACCATTCTGCTAACCAAGGCAGACAAGCTGAAATTTGGTCCAGCAAAAGCCTGCTTGTTACAGGTAAAAAAAGCGCTTGAGGATCACGGCTTCATCAACGACATCATTCTGTTCTCGAGCCTAAAACAGACAGGCATCAAAGAAGCGCGCAAAGCACTTGATCGAAACTTTTCGATGTATCTTGCAGATGAAGAACCTGAAGAAGAGCTCGCATCTTCCGCAACGGGAGCTTCAGAAGAAGCGCCATAGCTTCTAAATTTGTTCGGGCAGAACTCCGATGAAACGATACGTTTCCTGAAACCCCACTACTTGGCGCTGCTCCGCTTCACGCAAATGCGGCATGATAAAGTCCAGAACCTGATAGACTCCGTGCCGGATAGCATGACGGTTTGATGGCGCATCCTGCTCGGCTCCAAACATCGTCTTCAGAAAAGTCATCCAGTTGGTAACGATCAGCCAAACATTCAATGCCTTGGTGCGGCGCTGCTCGGGTGTCTGCTCGTCAAAGACCTTACTTTTTTCCATGGCGGCAATAATGGCAGTAATGCCCTCTACGCACCGCAAGGTAAAAGCCCGGTAATCCTCCCTCAGATTTTCATCACTATCCAAGAGATGCTCAAGATCGCGATGCAGAAAACGGTAGGCCCAGAGCCCGTTAAATACCGCGTCCAGATAAAAAAGCAAATCCTTTATCTCAATAGCCCGGTCTTCCGGCACACGCAAATACGCATCAACCATCAACTCATAATTCTTGAAAATCTGATAGACAATCTCATTTTTGTTGCGGAAGTGGTAATACAAATTGCCTGGCGACATATTGAGATGCGCAGCAATATGATTCGTCGAAACATTTCTCTCGCCCCGTTCATTAAACAACTCAAGACTCTCGAGAATAATGCGTTCTTTTGTTTTCATTATGGAAGCCGTCAATCCTTAAAATT
>DAITOW010000188.1:0-5916 GCA_036833965.1 Oleiphilaceae bacterium | reverse complement strand
CTTCACGCACATGGCTAGAGTTAGGGCTGAAAATTCGATCGTAGGGATCACCCAAGAAACTGTTTTGCAAGCAATTTCCGAGGTTCAGGGAATGCTCGGTCTTGATCCTGGAAGTCTCGACTTGTTGCCTATCGACATCACAAATAACACTGAGTTGCGTGTGGCTACTTTTCAGCAGTTAGAACTTGGATTATTGAGTGCTGCTATTCAAAAAGCTGAGTCAAATATCGGCTTTACAGGTGTTGAAGATGTAATTTTTTCGATTGAAGAGCAGCTTTCGCAACATAGTTCTCTTGTTTTGATCGACAATGGATTGGATGCGGTCGTGGCGATTGATGATCTTATGTATGACGCCCAGCAAGCTCTTATGGATCTGTCTTCCTACTCGAGTGTGCTTGCTCCAGATCTTGTTTCGTCTCTTTCGCAAGAATTGCAGAGCGCGCAGCAGCACGCCTTTAGTGATGCATATGATGTCATGCCAGTTCAAATTACCGCGCACCCCGTCTCCGTTAGTTTGCATGAGGGTGATACTTATACTCTGTCTGTAGGTGCGCTTGGTGGAGGACAACTAGCGTTTCGTTGGTACAAAGACGGGGTGCAGTTAGAGGGTGCGACGGGCTCCTATCTTGCCATAGATTCTGCAACGCCAGGCGATTCCGGCACTTATACGGTGCGTGTCAGTAATTCAGTTGGTGTGGTTACCAGTACCCCCGCAACCGTCTCTGTTCAGTCGTTGCCTGAATTCACGCGTGATATTTCTTTAAATTGGGATATCCCTCTGGAGCGTGAAGATGGATCGCCTCTGGCGCTTTACGAAATCAACGGCTATCAGATTGCGTACGGCCCGTCAGCAACACAACTTGATGTTTCAGTCACTGTGACTGGGGCTTCGGTCACGGAGTATACGTTTAGCAGTTTGGCGGTTGGTGTGTATTACTTTGCGATCGCCACCATTGATAGTGATGGTGTTCGAGGGCGATATTCGGATGTTGTTAAGGTCGTGGTTAACTAAGTTGTTCATCTGCGTTGCGTTCAAATGAAAGAGTCTCTCTGTTAGAGATGCGTTCTTAGAAAGGAAGAGGCTTGATCAGGTTGCTGATGTCTTCAGACTCTATCGCTTGTGCCAGGTAGTCCGCCGTTTTTCCTGTTTCCGCGAGAACGGTTTTCCAGTAGGCGATTCGTGTTGTTGCGTCCAGATTTACGAAATCGTTTCGGTCAGGAATCTTCCCGAAGGGTAGGGAGGCGATAAATTCCTTTGATGGACAGATTATTACGGTCTGATCGTAGTGGTTGTTGCGAACTTGTCGTTTTAATGATTTGTCAAACCACCCGGGCTTTGGTTCGGAATTAAAATGTGGGTAAAGGGTCAAGCCCGGATTATGTATGTCAATGTCGAAGTGGTAATCGATAATCCCGCCGTCTCGATACATTCCCGGCGGCGCTGCGGGGATGTCTTTTATGCCTTTCATCACCATTGGAATCGAACCTGAGGCTAGTAGTGCGGGTAATAAATTTTCCTGAGTCAGGGTGATCGATGTTGAAGGAATATTGTCCGGATCTGAGTATTTAAAGTTGCTTGAAGGTGGCTGGAATATAAAGCGTTCATATTGGCTTGCAAGGTGCTTTCTGTCGAGCCGATTGCCAAGATAGCTCTTTGCTAAGCCTAAACCTTGCAGCATTTTGTTATCGTGCCGGACAAGACCATTCGATTTGGCCACAATAAAGTGAGCCTTGAATGTTGGGTTGTCAATGATTTCCAACGCTCCTTGAGCACCGACAACATCGTCTAGCAGCGCTTCGGCCTTTTCGGTGATTTCTTCAGGCTTCGCCTTTTTTGAGTAGGTAGTTTCTGAATAGTGCTTGGCAAAGCGATCGAGTGCGGAAATCGGATCTTGTTGTGCAAAGCACGCAGCACGGAACGCGCCAGCACTTGATCCAACGAGATTAAGATCAATGCTCCTGGCTTTAAAGAATTCGCCGAATAAATATTTGTCCAGTCCGTAAAGACAAAACCACTTCGGTCCTCCGGATGCGCCGAGAAACGAGCTGAATAATTCTGGTTGGAAGCCCTGTTCTTGAATCGTTTTCAGGGCATTGGCGCCGGCATATATCTCAATCAAACTTGAGCCTTTCAAAAGTGTGTTTTCTTTCAGTTAGAAGAATTTGATGGACCCAATCAATATAGAGTGATGGCGAGGTGTAATGCAAGGCTGGACCGCGCCAGTATCAGGTCAAAGTGCTTTATGACCTGTCTGATGCTGAAACGCGGGCAAAAAAAAAGACGTTTAACTTACGCTAAACGTCTTGTTAAATAATTGGCTCCCCGAGCTGGGCTCGAACCAGCGACCCACGGATTAACAGTCCGTTGCTCTACCAACTGAGCTATCGGGGAATCTCAAAAGAGGCGCGTATGTTAATGGCCTAAGGCGCCTTGGTCAATAGTTTATCCAAGAACTTTTTTGATTCTTGAAACTGCTTCGATAAGTGTTTCCATGCTCGTTGCAAAGCTTAGTCGCATGCAGCCTTCCGCACCAAAAGCAGAGCCAGGCACTAGGGCAACTTCACCTTCGGAGAGAAGAATTTCTGCAAGCTCAACGTCATTATTTGCAGTGCTAGCTGCAATCGCTTCACTAAAGTCGGGGAAAACGTAAAACGTACCGTCTCCCGGAAGGCAGCTGACACCTTTAATGGTGTTAAGTGCGTCGACCAGATAATCGTGGCGCTTTTTAAATTGAACGACCATGTCTGCAACGCATTGTTGATCGCCAGCCAAAGCGGCAGCCGCGGCAGCCTGGGAAATAGAAGCAGGGTTTGACGTGCTCTGCGATTGAATTTTCTTCATCGCGCCTATTACTTTTGCCGGACCTGCTGCATAACCGATACGCCATCCTGTCATGCTGTACGCCTTTGACACGCCGTTCAGTACAAAAGTGCGATCGTAAAGCTCAGGGCAGACGTTAAGAATGTTGTTAAACCCTTCTTCCGTCCAAAGGATATGTTCGTACATGTCATCAGTAGCGACCATTACGTGAGGATGTTTCAGTAATACGTCAGCAATTTCCCTCAGCTCTTGCCGAGTGTAAGCCATTCCGGTTGGGTTGGATGGACTGTTAATAACAAACAATTTTGTTTTGTCAGTGATTGCAGCTTCCAATTGCTCAGCAGTAATCTTGAAGCGTTGTTCCGGGCCACCAGAGATGATCACCGGCTTGCCTTCTGCAACAATGACCATGTCCGGGTATGAGACCCAGTAAGGTGCCGGGATAATGACTTCGTCGCCAGGATTCAGTAGAGCGAGAGAGAGGTTAAAAAAGCTTTGTTTTCCGCCACACGAAACCAGAATCTGGTTTGGTTCATAGCTCAGCCCGTTGTCCTTCTTGAACTTTTCAATAATGGCTTTCTTAAGTTCGGGAGTCCCGTCAACAGCGGTATATTTGGTTTTACCTTGAGCAATCGCTTCAATGGCAGCGTCTTTTATATGCTGTGGTGTGTCGAAATCGGGTTCGCCAGCACCCAGACCAATAATGTCTTTGCCAGCTGCGCGCAATTCGCTTGCCTTATTGGTAACGGCAAGTGTAGGGGAAGGTTTTATGTTCTGAACGCGATTAGATAATGACGGTTCCAAGATGAATGCCTCAACTCAATGTTTGTTGTGGTCTCTATTGCTGTCCTGCGATAATTACAAGGCGAGCGCAATGCGAATATTTGTTAGCATGCTGTTATATAGAGCCAAAAAGCTTTGTTATTGCTGACTCTCAGAAGTCACTGAGCGCCTGAGCGGGCTAAGTTTACCACTGCATAAGTAAATCCGAAATATGAAGAAAAAGGAATTTAGGGTCTCATCTCCCTTTAAACCCTCTGGTGATCAACCAACTGCGATCGCAAAGTTAGTTGAAGGCTTGAACGATGGTTTAATGCACCAAACGCTACTGGGAGTTACCGGGTCCGGCAAGACCTTTACGATAGCCAATGTGATTGAGCAGGTGCAGCGGCCAACAATTATCATGGCGCATAACAAAACGCTTGCTGCGCAACTTTACGGTGAGTTTAAGGAATTTTTTCCGGAGAACTCGGTTGAGTATTTTGTCTCTTATTACGACTACTACCAGCCCGAAGCCTATGTACCGTCTTCCGATACCTTTATAGAAAAGGATGCCTCTGTTAACGAGCACATTGAGCAGATGCGTCTGTCCGCTACAAAGGCCTTAATGGAGCGTTCTGATACGATTATCGTTGCGACGGTTTCCGCAATTTATGGTTTGGGGGACCCCGCCTCTTATCTCAAAATGATGCTTCACCTGGATCGAGGAGAGCAAACTGATCAAAGAGCTATTCTTCGGCGCTTGGCAGAACTTCAATATACAAGAAATGATATGGAGCTTCAGCGTGCGACGTATCGGGTTCGTGGTGATGTTATTGATGTGTTTCCGGCTGAATCTGAACGCGATGCGGTGCGAATTGAATTGTTCGATGATGAAGTAGAGCAGTTAAGCGAGTTCGATCCCTTGACGGGAGAAGTGTTGCGCAAAGTTCCGAGAATTACGATTTACCCGAAATCTCATTATGTAACCCCTCGGCAAACCATCTTGGATGCGGTGGATTTGATCAAGGATGAGTTGAAAGAGCGATTGAAGCAACTAAGAGATAACAACAAGTTGGTTGAAGCGCAGCGCCTTGAAGAGCGAACTCGATACGACACCGAAATGATGCTCGAACTTGGCTACTGCAATGGCATCGAGAACTATTCCCGATACCTGTCTGGAAGGCCGCCCGGTTCGCCTCCGCCTACTTTATTCGATTATTTTCCGGCGAACGCGCTGATGGTCATCGATGAATCCCATGTTACGGTTCCTCAAATTGGTGCAATGTATAAGGGGGATCGTTCGCGCAAGGAAACTCTGGTTGAGTACGGATTTCGCTTGCCGAGTGCGCTGGATAACAGGCCAATGCGCTTTGACGAGTGGGAGTCTATTGCGCCACAAATGATTTTTGTGTCCGCAACGCCATCGAAATACGAAGAGGAGCATCAAGGACAGGTTGTGGAACAGGTGGTCCGGCCAACGGGACTTCTGGATCCTGTTATTGAAGTAAGACCTGCAACCACGCAGGTAGATGACCTGTTGGGCGAAATCCACTTGGCGATCAGCAAGCAGGAGAGAGTTCTCGTTACAACGCTTACCAAGAGGATGGCCGAGGATTTGACTGATTACCTGATGGAGCACGGAGTGCAAGTAAGATATCTCCATTCCGATATTGATACCGTCGAGCGGGTGGAGATTATTCAGGATCTCCGGAAGGGCGTATTTGATGTGTTGGTCGGGATCAATCTGCTGAGGGAGGGTCTTGATATGCCGGAAGTTGCTTTAGTCGCGATTCTGGATGCAGATAAGGAGGGCTTTTTGCGCTCTGATCGCTCTCTCATTCAAACAATTGGTCGTGCTGCGCGTAACCTGGAGGGGCGCGCAATTTTGTATGCAGATAGAATCACGGGATCGATGGAGCGTGCGATTTCGGAAACGAAACGGCGTCGTGCCAAGCAGGAGCAGTTTAATCAGAAGCATGGGCTTGTTCCGATGGCACTCAATAAGTCCATTGGGGACATTATGGAAGGCGCAATGGTTGTTCCTGGTAGAGGAAAAAGAGGGCGTCAAAAAGTTGCCGAGGACAACGCGAATTATACCTCGGGCGCTAATGCGTTGAAGTCGATTAAGTCGCTGGAAGATGAGATGTATAAAGCCGCCAAGGAACTGGATTTTGAAAAGGCTGCGGCTCTTAGAGATCAAATAGCAGCGCTAAAACATACGCCTTAAATTCCGGTCTGTAGACATTTTTTTGACATACTTGTGCACATTTCACTCAGACGCGCCGAAACAATGGTTTGTTTCAGAAAAGTTCTTTTTTTAGTCTTTGTGATAC
>DAITOW010000187.1:0-5974 GCA_036833965.1 Oleiphilaceae bacterium | reverse complement strand
CAAAAATCCGTACTACCTTAATCTATAACGACAAACCTGAATTGATATGGAGACTATATGAGTGACATTAGTGTGGGCCAGAGTGCCTCAGTGAGCAAAGCGTTTTCAGAAGCAGAGGTCTTGGCTTTCGCAAATTTGTCTTTGGACCATAACCCGGTACACATTGACCCCGAGTACGCAGCGCAGACCATGTTCGGCAAGCAAATTGTTCATGGCATGTTGGTCTCAAGTTTGTTCTCAGGCCTGCTTGGGCAGAAGCTTCCGGGGGAAGGCACCATCTATCTTGGGCAAAACCTCAGCTTCAAGAAGCCGATTTTTATCGATCAGAACGTTACCGCCAGTGTTGAAGTCACCGATGTCCGAACAGACAAACCGATCATCACCTTGAAGACCACCTGCGTTGATGATGATGGGCAGGTACTGGTTAGCGGTGAAGCGGTGGTAATGTACAAGCCGGTTTAAACGAAAAAGGCCAGAGCTCTTGAGAAGTATTAAATCTCTGCTCTGGCCTTTTTGTTTTGGAATTTTGCGCTCAAAGAGCGCCCGATCAGGCGGTACCCAGCTTGCGACGAACGTAAGTTCCCGGCGCGTCACACAACACTTCCAGTTTGCCACTCTCGGGGTTGCTAGGCGCAATATCCTCACCCTTGTATGGCGCGAGCCAGTCATTCCAGTGTGTCCACCAACTACCTGACTGCTGCTGGCTATGCTCAAACCATTCATCAGCGCTGTCGCTAATGTCATCGTTGGTCCAGTAAGAGTACTTGCCTTTTGCCGGTGGGTTCACAATGCCCGCAATATGGCCTGACTCGCCCAGTACGAAGGTCGCGTTTTTACGACAAATCTTCGCCCCTTCGTAAGTAATGCGCCACTTCGCAATGTGGTCCTGGTGTGTACTAATAAAGTACATCGGCACATCGATTTTTGACAAATCAATCTTGGTGCCATTCACGGAATACGCACCCGGCGTGACCAACTGGTTCTCGATATAGAACTTGCGCAGCATGTCGTTATGACAGGCTCCCGCAATATTAGTGCTATCGGAGTTCCAGTAAAGCAAGTCGAAAGGCATGGGTGATTCGCCCTTCAAGTAGTTCTGGATATAGTAATTCCAGTACAGTGAGTTCTCTCGCAGTTTACTGAACGAAACCGCCATCACGCGGCCATCAAAATAACCCTTGTGGTTATTCTGTTGTTCGATCGCCTTCACGATGTTGTCATCGATGAACACACCGATATCTCCGGGCTCGGAGAAATCTGTCAGCGTTGTAAGCAAGGTTGCCGACTTCGCTCGTGACTTAATGCGTCGACCGGCCATGTAGGCCAAAGTCGTCATCAGCAAGGTTCCGCCGATACAATACCCAACTGCGTTGACCTCGCGCTCGCCGGTCTGCTCTTCAACAACTTCAAACGCTTTCAACGCGCCATCAAGCACATAGCGATCAAAGCCTGTGTTGCGCTGTTCTTCGGTCGGGTTGACCCAAGACACCAAAAACACTGTCTGGCCCTGCTCTACCAACCACTTCACAAGAGAGTTTTTCTCGGAGAGATCGAGAATGTAGTACTTGTTGACGAACGGAGGAATGATCAGCACTGGCGTTTTTGAGACCGTCTCCGTTGTGGGCGTGTACTGAATCAACTCGAACAACTCGCCTCGATATACAACCTTGCCCGGAGTCGTAGCGATATTTTCACCAAGCTGGAAAGCTTGGTCATCGGTCATGGTGATTTTGAGGCTGTCCGCACTCTTCTCAAGGTCACGCAGGAAACGCTCAAAGCCCTCGACAAGATTGGCGCCGCGAGTTTTGACCGTCAGGCGCAATAGCTCGGGGTTGGTCAACACATAATTTGATGGGGAAAGCGCATTTACGAACTGGCGAACAAAAAACTCGGCACGGCGGCGCGTCTTGTCATCAAGCCCGGGAATCTCGGCAATGCTATCCAACCACGCTTCACCACCCAACAGATAGGCCTGCTTCAAGAAGTTGAAGAAGGCATTGTCATCCCAGCCCTCGTCACTGAAGCGCACATCGCCTTTCTCGGGTGAAATCACTGCATCAACTTCACGACCAAACACTTGCAGCGCAGTCGCTTTTGCCAGCTTCAAATAATCCTTACCCAAAGCGAGAGATCGCTTACCCGACACCATCGGGTGCTTGACCGTTTCGCCAAGGTACTTCATGTAACTTTCTGCTGCATCCGCAGCAACTGCGTAAGCACTGGTATGCTCTTCCTGAAGCTGTCGTGAGAAATATCCGTATGCGCGCTGGCTGTCTTCCATCGCCTTCGCAATTTTTTTCCAATAGGCTTGATTGTAAGGGATCATTGTTCGCTCTTGAGAGTTGGTGTATCAAGGTGACCTTAAAACGCAAAGAGCCTCTCTATTGAACAGCGAGAGGCTCACGACTTTGCGTACTGGTTGTTTGTAAACCCCTAAGGCTTACTCGGGCGCCGTTGCGCTTTCTTTTGCAACTGGTTTTTCTGCTTTAGGCGCCGCTTTTGACGCAGGCTTTTTAGCAGGGGCTTTCTTCGCCGCAGGCTTTTTCTCAGCAGCTTTGCTCTCTGTACCAGAGGCCGCTTTCTTCGCAGGTTTTGGATTCAAAATACCTTCCAGATCTTCACGGAATTTTGTGCCTTTATCACCAAGTGCATGCACATCATTCATGATCTGCTCATTGAACTTTGCCAAAGCATCAGACTGGCCTTTCACAAATTCCTGCATCGACTCAAGATCTTTGACAGTCGAAAGTGCCTTAAGCTGCTCGGCAGCCAAGTCAGCATACTTTTTCGCAGACTCCATTTGAAACTTCAGAGTGCTTTGAATGGACTCTGTCACAAGCTTGTTGATCTTGCCCATTGGTTCAATTGACTCTTTCGCCTTTTCGCCCAAGTCCTTGATGAAATCTGTGCTCATTGATATTGCTCCTGTGTATTTGCGCGAGCGTCGGGGACGCCTGTTCCTGTCATTACTATTAAACGTTGTTGTATAAAAAACATCGTACAGCGATGTAATACGAATATTATTACAAGAATACTCAGAAACGTAATTGCGCCAGATCATTTTTGCAACAGTTGACTGAATTTTTTACGGGGCGACCTGGAGAACCAACCTTTAGCGAGGGGGCTTTCAAAAAGTTCTGTAGCTAGGGGGTTCCCAGCCCCGATATAAGCCGACCACTCAAGTCGGCGACAGAGCACCGACCTACAAAACCACCCTGTAGCCAGGGGGTTCCATCCCCCGATATAAGTCGGGCACTGAAGCCGGCGACAGAGCGCCGACCTTCAACATCACATCCTACAAGCGAACATCAAAATCACATCCTAGAAGCGAACATCTTCTACAGAATCCCAGCACAAGGGAGAAGATGAGCCTTTCTTACACTGGGATACAACCTGCCCTTTCGGCAGACTGTTCCGGATCGCGTTGATCACAGAAAGCACGTCCTGCGGTTGGGCGCCGATATCAATTCCACATTCTTCAGGCGTCTGCTGACACATCGCGAGTGTATCATTTGTACCCTGCTCGATGCCTTGTTCAAGACCCTGCTCGAGACCTTGCTCCAAGCCATCAGACTTACCTTGATCAAAGCCTTGCTCAAGACCAGTCGTCAGTCCATCGCTGTAACCGACAGAATAACCAGCCTCATAGCCCTCGGAATATCCTTCCTCTCTGCCTGCCTGAAAAGCCTGCGCTTCCAGTTCCTTCACCTGAACCAGAGAAAACAGATCACAACTGGCCGGGTCGTTAATGCAAGCAGATACCGCATCTTCATAGCCGATTGTGTATGACTCGTAGAGATGCTGCTCGGAATACAAATTACAGGCCATCGGAGTGCTCTGGCAAAATGCGATGCCTGAAGAAGTATCCGAGGCAACCTCATCCGCATCGATCAGGGTATTCAGCCAGATCTCATTTTGATTAATCTTGACCTGATTGAGGGGCGAATATCCAATCTCGTAGAGCGCAGGTCTGTTGCGAGTGAGAATATCCAGATCTCCATCCTGATCAATGTCTATGATATCGAGATCAACAACTGCCTTATCTGCACCGAACTCAATCATTGAGTCGCTAAAGTTTGCGTGACCATCGTTCAACCAGATTTTCGCCGATTGGGGCAAATGTTGATAATGCACAGAGGTTGCGCCTGTGTTTTCATTCACCGCCACTACATCCAGATCACCATCGTTATCGATATCCACCACTCGCACTATCTTGGTCTCAGTAAGACCAAGTGCCTGCCCACTATTGGCAAACGAGCCTTGCCCGTCATTTAGCCAAACCTCGTCCGGAACGAAGTCAGTACCTGGAAAGTTAGTTCGAGCAAAATACAGGTCTATATCGCCATCCGCATCAAAATCGGCTAACTGAATGTCCTGCGCATTATTAACCAACTGTGATAGATAGAAGCCACCCTGTCCGTCTGCCAACAACACAGCGCCCTTATTATTCGAGTCAAATGCCGTGACGCCATTTACAAGCACCAAATCAACATGACCATCGCCGTTCAGATCGCCCGACCGCAGCCCTAGCGTGTTGTGATAAAGCTCACCGGCTCCGCGAGGGTCATAAATATTTCTGACTTCCAATTTTCGATCATACTCCAGATCACCATATCTGGGGTTATCGGCATATCTGACATTCATGTAGAGATAGGACTGACTAAAGTCATTATTTCGATAGCTCGCTACAAAAACATCCGGATATGGGTTGTCATCAATTTGATGCACTTCCAATTTGACGTTCCCGTAATTTGGTAAGGGGCTAAGTGGTGCGTAGGCATTAGTCCCAAAGTGGCCGTTGCCATCATTCATAAAGCTCATCATGGGGTAACTGAGCACGTCCAGGTTGCCATCAAGATCCAGATCCACGATTTCAAAGGCACCGCTCGAAGCATCCGAGTAAAACTCAGCCTTCGATGATAAATAGATTTGGGAGTCCTCACTCAGTGACAAAATACTTCCGCTTCCGCTGAGAAAAGCGTTGGGAAAACCATCATGGTCCAAATCAGCGAAAGCAATTTGCTGCTCATCGATCCCGCCAATAGAAAATGGCGCAGGCTTAAAGCTTAGGTCTGCTATTGCTGCCTGACTGAGCATGCCTGTAAGTAAAGAGCTGAATACAAGCTTGGGGAAACGCTTATCAAAGAGCTGTTTTTTGTTTTTCTTCATGGATACACCTTCATTCCAATCTCCAGGCAGATCCGTCATATGGATCACCCTGGCACGTTAAATTTGCGCTGATTAACAATTTGTCGGAAATTCGGGTAATGCTCAGTAAGAATTGCGTAATCTTTGTTACAGAAATAGTTTCAGGAATGTAAAGATGGATAGATTGGGTAAGTTCTGTTGTTCAACCGCGCTCAATAGTTAAACAACAAGCGTTAAAACTCAACGCCGAGCCCGATGCTCAGGTTTAAGCCTCTTGGCAGGTCTTCACCATCAATCTCGACTGTTTCGAGTGCAGTAGACACATCCACATCGAGATATTTGAAAAGCGTAACCCCAGCGCTTAAGTAGCTCAACTCGGTACCAGCAAGGTTATGATGCAAGCCTGTGCGCACTCCGGGCAGCCACCAGCTGTCACTGGCGTAACCGCCGCTCACCGAAACCCATTGATAATCATCACCCATCGGGTCGGGGGCAGCATTGGCATCAAGCGCCATATTCAGGGTCCAGGTTCGATCTTTAGTAAACACGCCGCCTTCCAGTTTGAACTGCCGTGACATCTCGTAGGTCGCATCCTCTTGGATTCTTCGCAGAATCTCGGGGTTGCTTATGTTACCTGTGTCGATAGCAGGAAAACTGAAACGCGGCTGATTAATGTTCACCACCGATGCGCCTGCCTGATAATGGTCGCTCACCCATAGCGCGCCAATATCCATACTGAAGCGTTCAGAGTAGCGAAACTCGGCATTTTTGATGTCATCAAACAGGGATTCGGAATCTGTAATATCGCCAAAACGCACCCCAACCC
>DAITOW010000186.1:0-5978 GCA_036833965.1 Oleiphilaceae bacterium | reverse complement strand
GCCTTCAAAGCTTGGGATAACACGGCCAATTCCTTATCGACATCTGCTTTCTGAGTGGTGAGCGCGGCCATGTTTTCCGACAATTGCTCATTTTTATGCTGGTATTCCCGGCACCTTGTCACGGCTTCTTCATACTCGTGTTCCAGGTTCTGGATATCTTCCATCTTTGCGTTCAAGTCGCTATTTAGCGCCGCATTGGCCCGTTTTAATTCATCGGCATTTCGTTGTAACTGCGCGTTGATGTCGAATAGCTCGGACGCTCTCGACTCAGTCTGTGCGAGCCGGTGTTGCAGATCCTGAATCTGATCATTTAACCCCTGGTTAACTATACGGAACTGTTCGCGCTCCTGCTGTCGGTCTTCGGCAGTGCGCTGCTGGTAATGTTCGAAATGATCGCGAATATCCCGGTTTTCTTGCCTGAGTTCACTGACACTCTCCTTCAAGTCGTTGGCTCGCGTAAGAGCTTCGTCCCGCTGAGACTCGGCCTTTGCCAGCCTGACGCGTGCGTCTTCCAGGGACTTGTCTTGCAGGCTTTTTTCCTCGGTAATTCGTGCTATCTGGTTCTCAAGGTCCCGTTGTCGGGCAGTAAGTTGCGCGATGGTGTTGTTGGCATAGGTCAACTCTGTGCGGAGTTCTTCCTTTAAAGTCTCGAATTCCTGGCGAGCTTGTTCGATACGGTGGTCGGCCATCTGCTGTACCCGCTCATGCAGGGACTTTACCACCTCGATGAGGTCGTTCGGCAGTCCACTGACATCGGCCGCCTCCCCATTGTCTGACCGCCAACGCTTGAGCAATGGCGCGATGGTGCTTTTGCTGCCGGTGCCCAGATGCTCGCGCACCCTATCCACCGTGGGTTCCTGGCCATGTGTTTTAATGACTTCAGCTGCTTTAGCGATATCGTGATAAGTGACTCCGGCACGGGCCATGGTGATTCCTCTCGGATTATTTAGTAACATATTACATAACACGTAATATAACATTATATATGTGTTTTTCAAGATCGCTTGAATTCAAGATACTAACCACCGATAATCATCCTTATCGTGGGCTAGTTGATCTTGACGTAAATTTTCGACTTGTAACGCCGGTACATAGCCGCCTTTTGAGCGACATCGAAGGAAATCCTATTCATGAACAACAAACCGCCAATACAGGCTAGCAACTTGTCGTTACGTAATAAGGATGCGACCCTGGTTGAACGCCAGGGGCCCGAACCACTACGGCAATACCTCCAGGCAGCGACATCCGACAACACACGTAAAGCCTACCGTTCGGCCATTCGACAATTTGAAAAATGGGGTGGTCGCCTGCCCTCGGATCGGGATACTGTCGTGCGTTACCTGCTGGCCAGAGCCGAATCGCTTAATCCCCGAACCCTGGATCTGCACCTGACCGCTATTAGCCAATGGCACCATTATCAAGGGCTCATCGATCCAGGAAGTGATCCGTTGGTCCGCAAAACCATGGAAGGCGTTCGTCGTACCCATGGCCAACCCAAGCGCAAAGCCAAGGCATTGCGCTTGGAGCACGTCGCCCAAATAGTGAATCATTTGCGGCAACTACCAACCACCAAAAAGAAACTGAGGGATATCGCGCTGGTGTTGACCGGCTTTTTCGGTGCCTTTCGCCGTAGCGAATTGGTGGCCATTCGCTACGGTGATCTGGTGTGGGAACCTGAAGGACTTCTCATCCGGCTGTCTAGTTCCAAGACCGATCAACAAGCCTCCGGCTTAGTGCGAGCATTACCTTTCGGTGCACCAGACTGCTGTCCTGCTACGGCCATGAAAAACTGGATAGAACTGGGTGGCATTAATGAAGGTCCGGTTTTTCGCCCCATTAACCGGTGGGATAAGATTCAGCCTAAAGCGTTGAATCCCAGTGCCATTAATGAATTACTCAAGACTTTGGGTAACGCCTGCCAGTTCGATTTTGTACCGGAATTGAGCAGCCATAGCTTCCGGCGCGGCCTCTCTACATCGGCAGCCCGAGAACGAGTTGATTTTGAGTTGATTAAAAAGCAAGGCGGATGGAAGAGCGATGCCACCGTCTGGGAGTACATTGAAGAAGGACAGCAGCTCTCCAATAACGCTACCCATATATTGATGGAGAAAATGGCGGTTCTTATAGATACCGTTCGGGTAAAAGAGATATGAACATGACAAGAACTATCAGTAAAGTTGCCAAAGAACTGGCTATCAATATAGAAACCGTTCGCTTCTATGAGCGTCGTGGATTAATAGAGCAACCGCCAAAACCCGAGTTGGGCTACCGCCATTATCCCGATGAAACGGTTAATCGCATCCGGTTCATTAAGCGGGCGCAAGAATTGGGGTTTACCCTGGAAGAGATCGCCAACCTGCTAAGCTTGAATGACCGCCCATGTGCTCAGGTGCAGGAGCTGGCCGAGTATAAACTCAGCGCCGTCATGGAAAAAATTGCCGATCTGAAGCGGCTCGAAAGCGCACTCAAGGCATTATTGACGCAATGTCAGAGTAATAACGATGACTCACATTGTCCCATTATCGACTCCCTGCAACCTTAATTAGTTTTACACGGGCATCACAAAAACGTTTGACTCCGTACATCGGTACGGAGATTACACTTGCTCCATACACTGAAATCAGAGGAGTAAGTCGTGTCACAGAAAGAATCCAATCTACCTATTATTGGCGGCGTTATCGCGGCTGTTGGCGCTGGCCTGTGCTGCGCTGGTCCTTTCGTGTTGTTGCTGCTAGGCGTGAGTGGCTCCTGGATTGGTAATTTAACCTTGTTAGAACCTTATCGTCCCATTTTTATCCTGCTGGTTTTAGCCTTATTTGGCTTCGCAGGCTGGAAGGTCTATCGCCCCGTTGAGGACTGTGAGCCAGGCACCGCCTGTGCAGTTCCTCAAGTGCGAAAACGCCGGCAGGTGATCTTTTGGTTAACGGCACTGACTGCGTTGGTGCTAGTCACCAGCAATTATTGGATTGTCTGGTTTGCCTGAATACTTTCTTACCGCTCACTTTTATTAATGACTTAATACGTTACTGGAGAAAATGATGAAGAAAATTGCCTTGTTGTCTTTGCTAGCCTTGACCAGCCTGACCGCTTTTGCTGCGCCGAAAACAGTTACTTTGGAAGTTCCAACCATGAACTGTGTGACCTGCCCCTTTACGGTCAAAAATGCCTTAAAAAATGTTGAGGGTGTGAGTAAAGCTGAAGTCACCTTTGAAACCAAATTGGCAGTTGTCACATTCGACGACGAAAAAACCACAGTAAAAGCACTGACCGAAGCCACCACTAATGCGGGTTATCCATCAACGCTCAAGGAGTAAAGCATGGAAATGCTAATACAGTTACTGACCCGTTTCGGCGATAAGATTAGCTCATTGGGCGCGCTGGTTTCTGCTATGGGATGCGCCATGTGTTTCCCGGCCATCGCCAGCCTGGGCGCTGCGGTCGGGTTGGGTTTTCTCAGCCAATGGGAAGGTTTGTTTGTTAATACCCTGTTACCGTTGTTTGCCTGGATTGCCCTGGTACTCAACGGACTTGGCTGGTTCAGCCACCGGCAATGGCACCGTAGTGCGCTGGGTGTGGTCGGCCCCATTTTATTGCTGTTATCGCTCTATCCGTTTTTCCAATACGGCTGGAGCAGCTATGTCACCTATTCAGCGTTAGGTCTGATGGTTGCCGTATCGCTTTGGGATATTTTTTCACCCGCGAATAAACGCTGTGATGATGACAGCTGTGCTGTTTAACACGACGCAATGCCTGACTACTATTTGAGGAAAACGAATGATCTTACTATCGATAGAAGGGATGACCTGTCCAAGTTGCGTCGCTCACGTTAAAGAAGCGCTCGATGCGATCGAAGGCGTGAATAAGGTTGAAATATCTTATGAAAACGCCAGCGCAACGATCACCACAAACGGTGGGGTCAGCGTAACCGATCTCATTGGAGCGATTGAAGCCCTGGGTTATACCGCAAAAGAAAACCCCTTAGCGGAAAACACAGCACCGAACGCCTACTGTGACAACGAAAATACCAGCAACACAGAAAGCAACCGAACTCAACATGTGGCGATTATCGGTACGGGTTCCGGCGCTTTTGCCTGTGCTATCAAAGCCGCTGAAGGTGGTGCCAAGGTCACTCTTATTGAGGGAGCCGATGTGATTGGCGGCTGTTGCGTGAATGTCGGCTGCGTACCCTCAAAAATTTTGATCCGCGCCGCTCAATTGGCACAGCAGCAACGCAATAATCCCTTTGCCGGACTGGAAAATCATGCGCCCCAATTGAGTCGAGCCTTGTTGGCTCAGCAGCAGACCGCTCGAGTCGAAGAGCTGCGCGCTGCAAAGTATCAGAAAATTCTAGAGACAAATCCTGCGCTTAGTTTACTTAAAGGTTGGGCGCAATTTAAAAATGCAAACACCCTGATAGTCAGAAAAAATGATGGCACTGAGCAGGAAATCTTTGCTGATAAAATCCTGATCGCCACTGGCTCCACGCCAACCATTCCTCCCATCGAGGGGCTGGCCGAAACGCCTTACTGGACCTCTACCGAAGCGCTGTTTGCCGAGGAATTGCCGCAGCACCTGGTGGTGATTGGTTCATCGGTCGTGGCGCTAGAAATTGCCCAGGCTTACCGACGATTGGGCAGTGAAGTCACCGTGTTGGCAAGACACTCACTACTTTACAGTGAAGACCCCATAATCGGTGAAAAACTGGCGGGCTGTTTTGAAAAAGAAGGCATTCGAGTTTTAAACAACACGCAAGCCACCCAAGTGACCCACGATGGAAATCAATTCACCCTGAACACTAATGCAGGCGAGCTCAGTTGTGATCGTTTGCTGGTAAGCACCGGGCGACACGCCAATACCAGCCAACTCAATCTGGACGCGGTGGGTGTCACCACCAACAAAAAGGGCGAAATCGTTGTTAACGAACGCATGGAAACCAATGTTGCTGGTATTTACGCTGCCGGTGACTGCTCTAACATGCCGCAATTTGTCTATGTCGCCGCGGCCGCCGGTAGCCGTGCTGGTATCAATATGACGGGCGGCAACGCCAAACTGGATCTGTCCACCATGCCCGCCGTGATCTTTACCGATCCACAGGTGGCTACCGTCGGACTGACCGAGGAGCAAGCCAGGGCTCAGGATATTGAGACCGACAGCCGCGTACTGGGTATGGAAAATGTCCCACGTGCGTTAGCCAACTTTGAAACCGACGGTTTTATCAAACTGGTCACAGAGAAGGAAACGGGGTTGTTGCTAGGCGCGCAGATCCTGGCTCACGAAGGCGGCGAACTGATCCAGAGTGCGGCTTTAGCCATCCGCAACCGTATGACGGTGACGGAATTAGCCGACCAGCTTTTCCCTTACCTCACCATGGTGGAAGGTTTGAAGCTCTGCGCGCAAACCTTTAACAAGGATGTCAAAGAACTGTCCTGTTGTGCAGGATAGGAGAGGGCAGTATGGGAACGGCACCCGCCACGCATTCACTGACAGCCCCAACGGTCAATGCGTTGGCGGATGGATTGAACAAGGGTGAATTCGTTCCTTTTTACCAGCCTCTATGGGATGTTCAACACCAATGCTGGGAAGGCGCTGAAACGCTCATTCGCTGGCAACATCCAACTGAAGGATTGATCCAGTCAGACACCTTTATTCCCGTTGCCGAACAAAGCGGATTAATTCTGGAACTGGGCGCGTTTGTCTTACGGGCGGCCTGTCAACAGATGATGCATTGGCGTCAACGCGGTTTACCCGAGGGTATCATCGCGATCAACGTCTCTGCCTTACAAATCCACCAACCTGACTTTGTCGAAGACCTTGCCAGGATATTGCGTGATACGGGACTGCCTGCTCCGGCATTGGAACTGGAATTACCCGAAACACTGGCCCTGGAGGATACGCCAATCCTGATAGAAAACCTGCATCGCTGCCAGGCGCTGGGCATTCGCCTGTCAATCGACGATTTTGGTACAGGGAGTTCGTCG
>DAITOW010000185.1:0-6024 GCA_036833965.1 Oleiphilaceae bacterium | reverse complement strand
GTCGGTATCTATGTGCAGGAGTGTCTGCAAACGCTTGGCGTCGAGACTGATCACATTGCGATACGCACCTCTTATCGCGGCATGCAGCAATATTTTACGGCGCTGGATCAAAAGCAAGAAATTCGGGTGCATGGTATCCAGTATCTGCTTGAGAATATGAATCACGATGACAAATTACTGATTGTTGATGATGTGTTCCGAACGGGTCGCCACATTGAAGCGGTGATTGCGAGGCTTAGCAGTAAGGCAAAGCGTAACATGCCGAGTGACACTCGAATTGCCATGCCTTACTACAAGGAAGGCCATAGTGAAACGGGCAGGGTGCCTGACTTTTACTTACATAAAACGGATGATTGGCTGGTTTTGCCTTATGAATTGACGGGCTTGAGTCTGGATGAGATCAGGGAAAACAAACCCTGGGTTGAACCTTTTTTGCGCCCGGACATGATCAAGGCCTAATTCTGTCGATAGCGAATCAGTTGCTCTTCAAATCTGGTCTTGGTTTCTGGCCTCTCTTTCTGTTTGCCTTCGTCGATCCAGCGCAGCACATCGTAGTAACGCCGGATGTTTTGAACATAAATGACCGGTTCAGTACCTCGAGCATAGCCATAGCGGGTTTTTGAGTAATACTTTTTCTGCTGTAACAGCGGCAGGAATTCTTTTACGTCTGCCCATTTATCCGGGTCTTTCCCGCCTTTTTCGGTAAGTATTCGTGCATCTTCAAGATGTCCAAGGCCTACGTTGTATGAGGCGAGAGCGAACCAGGTTCGATCCGGTTCAGGTATCCTTTCCGGGATGCGTTTGTGGATGCGCGCGAAGTATTTGATTCCTCCCTTGATGCTTTCAATGGGATCAAGGCGGTTTTCAACACCCATATCCTTTGCTGTTGGTTGCGTCAGCATCATCAAGCCTCGAACGCCGGTTGGTGAAATCGCGTTCGCCCGCCAGTGAGACTCCTGATAACCGATCGCAGCCATCAATCGCCAATCTGTGTCGTACTTTTCGGAATATTCTTTATACGCATCTTCGTACTTGGGGAGTCGTTGTCGGGAATGGCGGATAAATGTGCGCGCGCCAACGTAATTGAATTGAGCCAGATGCCCGTAGTAGCGCTCCTTCAGGTACATCAATGTGCCATCTTTCTTAATCTGGCGGATAAAGTCGTTCGCCGCATTGAGCAGTGAGTGATCGGCGGATTTTGGGAAGAACCAGGCCACGCCTCGAGTTTCGGCTAATTCAAATGCCTCTCTTACCCTGGGGTAGTAGGGGCGGTGCAGTTGCAGTTCAAGCGAATAGACGAGCGCATAATCAACGATTTGATCCTGAACCATTCGGATCAGGTCTTCCGTGTCTTCGCTCATTGTTTCCCATTCCAGGGAAGGAAATTGTTCCTTGTGTTTTTCCAATTCTAGGATCAGCAGACTATCGACTGCAACGGCAATGCGCTTGCCTACTATGTCTTCAATCTTTCTTGGTCTGGTTGATCCGTAGCGGTACACAATTAACGGGGTTGCTTCCAGAAAGCTTTCGCTGTGCAAGTATTTATCTGTGTTGAATTCGTTGGTGACGATCATGGCTGCGGCCATATTGGTATAACGGTTGTCGAGCGCAGAGCGTACCTGGGATCGTGTTCCGGCGACTTTTAGATCAAGTTCAACGCCCAAATGTTCGGCGAACATCGAGACCAGTTCATACTCCAGACCCTCGCTGTTTTCCTTCCCCTCATAGTAAATGCCGGGGGCGTTGCGCGATATCACGTGCAGTGTCTCGCGTTTTTGAATGCGCTCCAACTCGCTCGGGCTGCCGCAAGCGACGAGTAAGGTGCTCAGTGCAATCAGCAAATTGAGAGGTAGATATGCTAGGAATTTCAAATTAAAGCCTTGATTTAAAAGGGCTCTTTCTGGGAATGTCGAATGAACGCCGATAACTTCAGTATAGATAATGCAGCGTATTCAGGCGAGCGTAAATACTAATGAATGTTTATAGTTAACAGGATATGGCCTTTGCAGTATCATACGCGCCTTTCTAAATACGCTCAGAGGCTAGCCTTTTATTATGATGGAACTTCGTGGCGCTCCCGCTTTATCTCCATTCAAGCAACGTTCCCTTCTTGGCCAACTTCAACAGATCAATACAAATGTGGTCTCGGTGTATGCCGAGTTCATGCATTTTGTTGATGTGAGTGAAGTGCTGCAGGAACAGGAAACAAGCGTTCTCAATCGTTTGCTTACTTATGGCCCGAAGGCAAATGTTGAATCTGATGAAGGTAAGTTGTTCCTGGTTTTGCCCCGACTGGGAACAATTTCTCCCTGGTCGAGCAAGGCAACGAATATCGCCCGCGAGTGTGGTCTGAGCAAGATTAAGCGCATTGAACGAGGTATTGCATATTACGTTCGCGTTGAGGGCAAGCTTGGTGGTGAGGCATTAGAACTGATTTCTGGTGTTTTGCATGACCGAATGACTCAAACGGTGTTCCACGAGATTGCTGGTGCAGAACTGCTTTTCCGTGACGCAAAACCTGCGCCTTTGAGCACCGTTGATGTGCTGTCCTATGGTCAGGATGCTTTGGAGAAGGCCAATCAGCGCATTGGATTGGCTTTGGCAGAAGATGAAGTTGAGTATTTAACCAAGGCGTTTTTGGAGCTCAAGCGAAATCCGACTGACGTTGAGTTGATGATGTTTGCCCAGGCTAACTCTGAGCACTGCAGGCACAAGATCTTCAACGCATCCTGGGATATTGATGGCGAAGCGCAAGACAAATCCCTGTTTGCGATGATCAAAAACACCAACGCAATTTCCGGTGACAAGGTACTCTCAGCATATAAAGACAATGCTTCGGTAATTCAGGGTCATAAAGGCAAGCGCTTTTTCCCCAATCCGGAAAGTAAGGTTTATGAGCCGCATGAAGAAGACATTCATATTCTGATGAAGGTCGAAACGCACAACCACCCAACCGCGATAGCACCGTTTAGCGGCGCGTCTACCGGCTCGGGTGGAGAAATTCGTGATGAGGGTGCGACGGGTAAGGGCTCAAAACCAAAAGCGGGTTTGACCGGCTTTACAGTTTCCAACCTGAAAATTCCCGGCTTTGAACAGCCTTGGGAGAAGGATTACGGCAAGCCGGAGCGTATTTGTTCGGCGCTGGATATCATGATTGAAGGGCCGATTGGCGGCGCTGCATTCAACAACGAATTTGGCCGACCAAATCTGGCTGGTTACTTTCGAACTTTTGAGCAGGAAGTGAGCTACGGTAACCGGACCGAAGTGAAGGGTTACCACAAGCCGATCATGATCGCCGGTGGAATGGGCAATATCCGTGCAGAGCATGTCGAAAAGGGTGATATCTCCATTGGCGCAAAGTTGATTGTGTTGGGTGGCCCTGCAATGCTGATTGGTCTGGGGGGCGGTGCTGCCTCATCAATGGACTCGGGAGCGAGCCATGCAGATCTTGATTTTGCTTCTGTGCAGCGTGAAAACCCTGAGATGGAAAGGCGGTGTCAGGAAGTGATTGACCGTTGCTGGCAGCTTGGTGAGCGAAATCCGATTGCGTTTATCCACGATGTAGGTGCCGGCGGTCTCTCTAATGCCTTTCCTGAATTGGTGAAAGATGGCGGTCGCGGTGGTCGTTTCGATTTGCGTAAGGTTCCGAATGACGAGCCCGGCATGGCGCCACATGAAATTTGGTGTAATGAGTCGCAAGAGCGTTACGTGCTTGCTGTTGAGCCAAAGGATCTCGAGCGTTTTGAAGCGATTTGTGCGCGGGAGCGCTGTCCTTATGCGGTCGTAGGTGAGGCTCTTGAAGAGCACGAACTGACAGTTGAAGATCCGCACTTCAATAATAAACCGGTCGACCTTCCGATGTCGGTGTTGTTCGGCAAGCCGCCGAAGATGCATCGCAGTGTCAACAGCGAGTCATTCACCAAAGAGGTTTTTGATTCCACGCAAATCAATATCGAGGAAGCGGCTGAGCGGATATTGCGTTTGCCGAGCGTCGCAAGCAAAAGCTTCCTGATTACAATTGGCGATCGAAGCATTACTGGTATGGTGGCGCGCGACCAAATGGTTGGTCCGTGGCAGGTGCCGGTTGCTGACGTTGCGGTAACAGCCTCTGATCTTGATGGTTACACGGGAGAGGCGATGGCGATGGGTGAGCGTACACCGATTGCAATCATTGATGCGGCCGCCTCTGCACGCATGGCGGTTGGCGAAGCGGTTACCAACCTGGCCGCTGCGAAAATTGACGCGATTTCTGAAATTAAAATGTCTGCTAACTGGATGGCTGCTGCGGGCCATACCGGTGAGGATGAAAAGCTTTATCGGGCCGTTGAAGCGGTTGGTATGGATCTGTGTCCAAAGTTGGGAATCTCGATTCCTGTTGGTAAGGACTCCATGTCAATGAAGACAGTTTGGAAAGACGAGCAGGGCGAGAAGACGGTTGTTTCTCCTCTGTCATTGGTTATTTCCGGCTTCGCGCCTGTTAGCGACGTGCGCAAGACGATGACGCCACAACTCAAGACGGCGTCAGAGCCGACGGATCTTATTCTTATTGATCTGGCAAATGGTCAGAACCGTCTGGGTGGTTCTGCGTTGGCTCAGGTCTACAACAAAGTGGGGGCTGTCTGCCCCGACGTGAATGATGCCGAAGACCTGAAAGCATTCTTTGCTGTAATACAGGGCTTGCTGGGTGACGACAAGTTGCTTGCCTACCATGATCGATCCGACGGTGGCTTATTTGTGACACTATGCGAGATGGCGTTTGCGGGGCATGTTGGCATTGATGTGAAACTGGACATGCTGGCGGAGGACGCTTCGCATTTCGCGCGCGAGTTGTTTAATGAAGAATTGGGCGCAGTGATTCAGGTGCGTTCCGAAGATACAGAGTTCGTTCTTCAGCAGTTTACGGCCGCCGGTTTGGGTGAGCACACTTTAGTCATCGGTTCGCCGAATGAAAGTGACACGATTGAATTCAGTTTTGATGGTGCCACGGTTCTGAAAGCGAATCGCTCTGATTACTGGAAAATCTGGTCAGAAACGAGCTATCGCATCCAGTCACTCCGTGATAATTCAGAGTGTGCCAAGCAAGAGTTCGAGGCCTTGTCTGATGCTAAAAATCCCGGTTTGCATGCCGAGTTGAGTTTCGATATCAACGAGAATATTGCTGCGCCGTACATTAATCGAGGGGCAAAGCCAAAAATCGCCGTATTGCGGGAGCAGGGCGTGAATGGTCAGGTTGAGATGGCAGCAGCCTACACGCGTGCCGGCTTTGAAGCTTTTGATGTGCACATGAGTGACTTGAACTCCGGTCAGATCATGCTGGCTGATTTCAATGCGCTTGTTGCTTGTGGCGGTTTCTCTTATGGGGATGTATTGGGTGCGGGTGAAGGCTGGGCCAAGTCAATTCTCTTTAATGAACAGGTTAAAAATCAGTTTCAGGCTTTCTTTGAGCGCGATGATACTTTGGCTCTTGGTGTCTGTAATGGCTGTCAGATGCTTTCTAACCTCAGGGAGATTATTCCTGGCACAGATTATTGGCCACACTTCGTGCGCAATCGCTCAGAGCAGTTCGAAGCGCGTACTGTGATGGTTGAGTTGCTGGAGTCCAAATCGGTAATGCTGCAGGGCATGGCCGGAACACGGATTCCTGTTGCTGTTGCGCACGGCGAGGGAAGGGCGGAATTTGGTTCGGAAGGCGCGATAGCGGCTTTGCGGGAACAAGGGCAGTTAGCCTTGCGCTACGTTGATAACTATGGCTCTGTGACGGAAAACTATCCGTTCAACCCTAACGGTTCTCCTGAGGGTGTAACGGGGCTTTGTTCCGAGAATGGCAGAGTAACGATTATGATGCCGCATCCTGAACGGGTATACCGTGCCTTACAGAATTCTTGGCATCCCGACAATTGGGGTGAGCGTGCGCCATGGTTGCGTCTGTTTGAAAATGCACGAGCATTTTTTAAATAGTAGTCTCAAGTCGGGGTAGGTGAGTATTACCGTTGATAAAAGGCGCGTTATAACGCGCCTTTTATC
>DAITOW010000184.1:0-6041 GCA_036833965.1 Oleiphilaceae bacterium | reverse complement strand
CGCAATCTACGCTATCCATCCCGCGCAGCAAGCTGCGGGGCTTTTCGCGTTATTTAGTAAAGCAGCGGATGGTCAGGAATGGTTTCAGGCAAGTTTGGTTCAACCGAATCGTCCTCGGCAAACAAGGTGGTGATGATCAGGCGCGGCTCGGCAACAAAAGAAACTGGCCCCATTGCACTGACGGATTGGCTGACATTGTAGTAACGCACTAACTCAGCGTTCTGCTCGAACTGTACGCGATAACTACTCATCGGCTCCAGGTTAGCCGCTCGCTGCTTCCAGCCGAATGGCACATCAGGGTACGCCATCAAACGTTCAAGCAAGGCATCATATGCCGGATCTTTCGTGAGCACAGACTCTTGCTTGATCGCCATCAGGATCAGCGAAAGGGAGTTCATCCGAAGATCCTGCGAATCTTCAAAAGACTGGCAGGTAAACAGGAAATCGTTGTAATTGGTGATATCGGCCATGCCCAGCGAAGTATTGATACCATCAAAGGTAAATGCCGCCCACGCCTTGTTTACCATCAGGATCGTACCAAAACGATCCATCAGTACCGAGGGGTTCGGATCAAGCGCCTTTAAGGTGCGCGTCATTGCTTTTCGCAACCAGCGATATTTGGGATCGGAAAATTCGATGGGCTCCGCAGGCGGAACGTGCCCAGCAGCCAGAAAGAGATAAGCGGCATCACGGTTACCAAGTTCCAGCACCTGAGTCAGGTTTTCGATCATCGCCACACTCGGCATGGCCTTCCCATTTTCCAGCCGGCTTATGTGGCGTGGCGAAGACTCAGCCTCAAAGGCAAGATTCTCCTGACTAATCCCCCGAATCTCTCGCCAAAAACGAAGTAACTCGCCAAATACAGGACTTTTTGCGTCTGATGTCTGGCGAGCAATCTCAGATACCGCGGTGCTCGTTATTCGAGGCTCTGTCGTCATTAATTAGTCTCTTTAAAACCTGGGAGAAAACATTTTTTTTGACTACCGGACATGACAGGTCATGGTTCAAAAACTTGTGATCGCCGACTATAGCAGAAATCGATGACAAACCTGATAGAGGATATAGCCAATGGCCGCACCTATTTTAAGCGATCGTGAACTTGAATTTCTGCTTTATGAATTTCTCAATGTTGAAGAAATGACGAAGCGCGAAAGATACCAGGATCATGACAAAGGTACTTTTGACGCGACTATTGCAACATCAAAGGCAATTGCGGAGAAGTACTTTTTGCCGATCCGCCATAAAGTCGATGCGAACGAACCGACATTTGATGGCGAGAAGGTGCATCTGATACCAGAAATCAAACCAGCGATTGACGCGGTCATTGAAGCGGGTTTACTCAGCCCGTCCAGCGATTACGAAATGGGCGGCATGCAGCTTCCCCAACCGGTTGCTAATGTTGCCTACTCTTATATCTCAGCCGTTGCCAATGCGACCGTTGGTTACGCGACACTCACGCACGCCAACTGCAACCTCATTGAAGCGCACGGCACAGCAGAGCAAATTGACAAGTGGGTTCGACCACAACGTGAAGGACGTTTCTACGGAACCATGGCAATGACGGAGCCAGGTGCCGGTTCCGGACTTGCTGATCTGATCACCTCTGCTGAAAAGGACGAGGACGGAAACTACCGCATCAAAGGCAACAAGATTTACATCTCCGGCGGCGATCACGAATTAAGCGAGAACATCGTGCACCTTGTGCTGGCGCGAGTGAAAGGCGCTCCGAAAGGCGTAAAAGGAATCTCCCTGTTCATCGTTCCAAAATTTTTAGTTAACGATGACGGCTCAATTGGCGAGCGCAATGAAGTCGCTCTTGCGGGTTTATTCCACAAAATGGGTGGTCGTGGACACACATCGACAGCCTTGAGCTTCGGTGAGAATAAAGGTGCGATTGGGTATCTGGTTGGCGAGGAGAATCAGGGCCTGCGCTATATGTTCCACATGATGAACGAAGCCCGAATTCTGGTTGGTACGGGTGCTGCACTGACAGGCCTGACGGGTTATCAGTACTCTCTATGGTACGCGAAAGAACGTCCGCAAGGTCGTCTTGTTTCAAACAAGGATCCGCTCTCTGCGCCGGTCAACATTATCGAGCACCCTGATGTTCGTCGCATGTTGTTGACCCAAAAAGCCTATGCCGAAGGCGCTTACGCATTGTGCCTCTACGGAAGCCAACTTGCGGACGATAGCCATACCGCACCGGACGCAGACGTTCGGGCAAAAGCACAGTTGTTGCTGGATTTTCTGACACCGATTATCAAGACATGGCCTTCAGAATATGGCCCGAAAGCAAACAACCTCGCCATTCAGGTCTTGGGCGGTCACGGCTATATCAATGAACATCCAGTTGAAATGTTCTATCGCGACAACCGTCTTAACCCGATTCACGAAGGTACTACAGGTATTCAGTCGCTCGACTTGCTTGGTCGAAAAGTGCCGATGAACAACTTCTCTGGCTATCTGGCAATGCTGGCAGAAATAGAAGCGACTGCTTCTGGCTGTGCAGAAGGCGATTTGGCAGCACATGCAGCTCAGCTGAGCGAAGCCGTTGCCCTATTGAGAGCCACAACAGAAAAGGTGTTCGCCGCAATGCAGACACAAGATCTGGACCTGGCGTTCTCAAACTCTGTGAGTTACCTGGAGATGTTCGGCCACATCGTGATCGCATGGCTTTGGTTACGTCAGGCAGACATCGCCAACAAGGCACTGGCCACTGAAAAAGGTCAATCTGAAGCCGATTTCTATCAGGGCAAAGTTCAGGCAATGAAGTTCTTCTATCAATGCGAACTACCCAAAATCAAACACTGGTCTTCGCTTGTTGGCGACGTAAACAGCACTCACTTCGACATGAAGGCTGAGTGGTTTTAAGGCCGGGAGAGTAAAAGAAAATCGCATGAATATTATTAACAAAGAAGACATCGAACAAAACATCAATCATGTTTCAAGCACTGACTGGTTTACTGTCACGCAAGAACAGATAGATCAGTTTGCAGATTGTACGCTGGATCATCAGTTCATCCACGTTGATCCGGTTCGTGCTGCAGAGACCGATTTTGGCTCAACCATCGCACACGGCTTTTTGAGCCTGTCGATGCTGTCGTACTTCGCGGAGTCGTTCGGAACAACGATCAACGGCGCCTACATGGGCATTAACTACGGCTTCGACAAGATCCGTTTTATTAGCCCGGTCAAGGTGAACAGCAAGATTCGCGCTGTTGCGACACTGAAATCCATCACCGAAAAGCGTCCAGGGCAATTCCAGCTGTGCACGCACATTGAAGTACAGATTGAAGGATCGGACAAACCTGCATTGTTGGCGGATTGGCTTACAATGCAGATGGTCAAATAACACACCTTAAAAACACAGATAGAAAGAGGTTTAGAAATGACAATTGATTTCACTGGACAAGTCGCCATCGTAACTGGCGCGGGCAATGGCCTTGGTCGCTCTCACGCACTTGAGCTTGCAGCTCGCGGCGCGAAAGTTGTTGTAAACGATCTTGGCGGCGCGCGTGATGGCAGCGGTGCATCTTCCGCAGCAGCAGACGAAGTCGTGCAAATGATTAAAGACGCTGGCGGCGAAGCATTCGCACATGGCGCTAACGTTGCCAACTATGCAGAAGTTGAAGACATGGTTAATCAAACCATGGAGAAATGGGGTCGTGTTGACGTACTGATCAACAACGCAGGTATCTTGCGTGATAAGACCTTCGCAAAAATGGATTTGGCAGACTTCCAACTTGTGATGGACGTGCACGTGATGGGCAGCGTTAACTGCACCAAAGCCGTTTGGCAGATCATGCGCGAGCAAAACTACGGCCGCATCGTCATGACCACCTCTTCTTCTGGCATGTACGGTAACTTCGGCCAAACAAACTATGGCGCTGCGAAAATGGCCGTTCTGGGCTTCATGAACACATTGGTACTTGAAGGCGCGAAAAACAACATCCGCGTAAACGCCCTTTCGCCAACCGCTGCAACGCGCATGACCGAAGATCTGCTCAGCGAAGAGCTATTGGCAATGCTTCAGCCTAAAGCAGTGACTGCAGGCTTGATTACCTTGTGCCATGAAGATGCGCCAAACCGTTTGATTCTTTGTGCAGGCGCTGGTGGCTACGCAAGCACACGTCTATTCGAAACAGACGGTGCGTTTATTCCGGCAGAAGAGCAAACAGGCGAAGCGGTATTGAGCAAAATGCCTGAGATTTGCGATACATCTCGCCAAGCCGAGTTGGCATCTGGCCCAAGCCAAACCGAAAAGTTCCTTAAAATGGCAGCAGCACACTTAGCTGCAAACGCATAAGGTGAGCAAGATGAAAGAAGCCGTAATTGTAAGTGCAGCACGTACCCCGATTGGTAAAGCCTATCGTGGTGCATTCAATGATACTGAGGCACCAAGCCTATCCGCGCATGCGGTCAAAGCAGCAGTAGAGCGTTCCGGAATTGATCCGGCAGAGATTGATGACTGCGTATTTGGTGCTGCGTTGCAGCAAGGCACACAAGGCGGAAACTTTGCACGAGTTGTCGCAATGGCATCCGGTTTGCCTGTGAGCGTTGCCGGTATGACACTTGATCGCCAGTGTGCATCAGGCGTGATGTCTATTGCTACCGCAGCCAAGCAAATCATGGTTGACGGTAGTCCGATTGCTGTTGCAGGTGGTTGTGAGTCGATCTCTCTTGTTCAAAACGACAAGATGAACATCAGCCGAATGATCGACCCAAATGCAATTGCCCATGCTCCCGCACTCTACATGCCAATGCTTGATACTGCCGAAGTTGTAGCGAAGCGTTATAACATCTCTCGCGAAGCACAAGACGAGTACGCAGTTGAATCACAAGCGCGCACTGCAGCGGCACAGCAAGCTGGCAAGTATGATCAGGAAATCATCCCGGTTACTGCAACCAAGCTGGTTCAAAACAAAGAAACTGGTGAGATCAGCAAAGAAACTGTCACTCTGACGCAAGACGAAGGCAACCGTCCAGGTACCGACCTTGAAAGTCTATCCAGCTTGCGTACTGTTCGTGAAAACGGCTTTATCACGGGCGGTAATGCTTCCCAGTTGTCGGATGGTGCGGCGGCCGTTGTCATGATGGATAGCAAATTGGCTGAACAACGCAACCTCAATGCTCTTGGTATTTACCGTGGCATGGCGGTCGCTGGCTGTGAGCCGGACGAGATGGGTATCGGTCCTATCTACGCCATTCCAAAACTACTCAAGCGCTTCAACCTGAAGATGGATGACATCGGTTTGTGGGAGCTTAACGAAGCGTTTGCCGTGCAGGTTATCTACTGCCGCGACAAACTTGAAATCCCGCATGATCGCTTGAATGTAAATGGAGGAGCCATTTCAATTGGCCACCCCTATGGTATGAGTGGCGCGCGCATGGCGATGCATGCTCTGATTGAAGGCAAACGCCGCGGCGTCCGCTATGTTGTCGTCACTATGTGTGTCGGCGGCGGTATGGGTGCAGCGGCACTATTCGAAGTTGCTTAATACTTTTTAGCAAACCGAGCACACAGCCTAATCAGGCTTTTTGGGGCATCCGGCACGCGCTGGATGCCCATTTTTTTATCCGGAAGTTTACCTCAAAACCTTGCGGCCAGAGCTCGTGGCGAGTTGCGACAATTCAAAAAATGAAAAGACGCTTGTCCTGAGTTTTGGGTCCTGAGTTTTGGGCGTTGTTTAACCTTTTACCCGCTCCCGAATAGACTGCATCATCACATAAAACGCAGGAATCAAAAGCGTCCCCACCACGGTTGCAACCGCCATCCCGCCAAACACTGTATAACCAATGGAATGACGACTCGCGGCACCAGCACCCACAGCGAAGATCAAAGGTAATATCCCCAAAACAAACGATAGCGCTGTCATCAGAACCGCCCTGAATCGCATCCTCGCTGCGGTCTCGGCAGATTCGATGATACTGACACCCTCCACTTCCCGCTGCTCTTTGGCAAATTCAACGATAAGAATCGCATTCTTGGTCGCCAAACCGATTAGCAGCACCAGTCCGACCTGCGCATAAAGATCCAATGG
>DAITOW010000183.1:0-6046 GCA_036833965.1 Oleiphilaceae bacterium | reverse complement strand
TCCAATAAGGGGAGAGCGACGGCTAATGGCTTATTCGGCCGCGCAGAGCTGCCTCCAGAATGAAAAAGCAATAATTTAGTTTGATGAGGTTGAGGATGTCTTCAGTAATGGATTGCCCGGTTTTTTCGGCTTGCCATTGCAAACGGGCTCGAAGCACAAGGCATGGATGAACCGAAGTCTGGAAGGAAATATAGTGCCAACAATCTGGCTCGCCAATGACATTAGAGGCATTGATCCGGCATTTATGAGGCGGTTTTCAATGGTTTTTGAATTAGGTGTTCCGCCCAGATCGGTTCGTAAAAAGGTTTTGCGTTCTTACGTCGGTTCCTATCTGGATGAGAGGGTCCTTGATCAATTGGCGCAGTCCGAGGAGCTGTCTCCCGCATCAATCGAAAATGCAGCACGTGTTACAAAAATTGTTTGTAAGCAAAGATCGGGTAAACGTTTTGATAATACGTTTGCCCAGTTGCTTAATCAGACCCTAAAAGCGCAGGGGTGCAAGGAGCTGGCGATATGGAATCAAACCCAAACTAACTACAACACGGAGTTTCTTAATGCCGACATGGATGTCCTGGCGATTATTGAAGGTTTGCGCGCTGGCGGTAGTGGGCGCCTGTGCTTTTATGGTCCACCAGGGACTGGTAAGACGGAATTTGCCAGGCATATTGCCGCAGAGCTTGATCGCCCTTTAGTCACCAAAAAAGCGTCCGATTTGATGAGTAAGTGGGTTGGTGAAACGGAACAAAATATTGCAGAGGCTTTTTCTGAAGCGCGTCGACAGGGCGCAGTATTGGTGCTTGATGAAGTCGATAGTTTCTTGCAGTCTCGCAGCTCAATGCGAAGTACTTGGGAGCATACCCAGGTTAATGAGATGCTTACCCAAATGGAAAATTTCGACGGTATCTTTATCGCGTCGACCAATATGATGGGCGAGCTTGACCCTGCCGCTTTGAGGCGATTTGATGCCAAGATAAAGTTTGATTATCTGTCTCAGGGGCAGTTGTCCAGAGTCTTTGCCGAGTTTTGCGAACAGTCCGGTTTTGACGTTGATCTACAAAAAATGAGTCGTCGTTTTTCTCGTTTGACAGCGGTGGCTCTTGGCGATTTTGCTCTTCTGCGAAGACAGGCTCGGTTACAGGCTTTCCGTTCAGCTGAAGATGTCATGAGTCGTTTGGAGAATGAGCAGGCTTTGAAAGGAGTGAGTCCGGTGAGTGTGGGCTTTATCTAGTGTTGTTTTGCTGCGGTTAAGCAACAAGTATGCTCCGCCCAAGGGCGGAGCATAATCGAATTTAGTTCTCCAGATTTGCCTCATGGATCTTTATTTGTTCGTTCAAAAAAACGTGCCAACCCTCAGGAGGAATGAAGCCATTTTCCTCGCCAAATATCTTACTGATCAGTCGATCTTTGAGTTTGCGTATTTCACTTCGGACGATTTCACGAGCATCGTTGCGCTCATTTAAACAATTCTGATATTTCCTTTGTGAGATTTTTCCTTCTTTGAATTTGCGTCTAAGGCTTGCCTTGTCATTTGGAAAATCTTCCAGTTTTGATTCTGGTGTATCGAGGAAAGGCAATGCGTTCTTTGCCAAAGTAACGTTTTGCACAGCCTTGTTTGCGTTCAAGTAAATCTGCTGCAGAGCCTGCTGTGCTATTTGATGGGTTATCGCGTTCTCTCCGAAGCGCTGATTGTCAGGCAGACGCGAAAAAAATGTGAGTTGCTTTCTGATCAATAGGTCCTGATATGGCCTGGTGATCTTTACGACAAGCTTGTCCAAAGACGGAACGATGCCAACGCCTTCGACAGGTTCGCCGGCAATAGTCAGATGGATGGGAAATTCATAAGGCATGAGTGACTCCTTTTAGCTAAATTTATTTGGCGCCTGCAAGTTGGTTGTAAATCGGCGCGTTTCGTCGTTTCAGATTTTGTTTGGCGGGGGCAAAAATCTGGTTTTAATCAATTGCCCAGCCTGCCTTGATTAAATCGTGTTCGGTTTCGTACTCAAATTTGCTGTCGCTTAGTTTGTCTTCAAGAATGAACCTGCGAGCGTATAGGTTGTCTTGAGACAGTTTAGCGTAGCCGGTGTCAAAATTCTTGAAGTGAAGATAACCGTCCGGTGCGGTAAAGCCTTCCAGAATTGCTTCACGTGTTTGTTCTATCAGTTCATCTGACCAAGGCATATTACCTCCCAATAATTAGATCTTATGGTACTTGGTATTTCCGTAGTAATTTCCAGGACACTACGATACACATTGCATACGACACATTGTGACCAATGCGGAAATCAGACGCAGCTTTATAATTGGCGTTACAGTTCATGTGAGCTTGGTGACTAGGGTTTTCTTGTTTTTTGGTTGACTTGTTTTGTCAGTCAGCACTATCGCGACGCGATCTGTCGCTGCTCTGTGTATATTGTAACTGCGGTGGTCCTGATGGGGATCGCGTCAGTTTTAATTGAGCCTAAGGGGGTGTTCATGAGTAAGATGGATCGAAAGCGTCTCTTTGAAGTTGAAGGCTATAAGTACATTGTCGAGTTTGACGAGAGCAATGAGTTCAAGTTCTATCTCGATGCAGATGCTTCGCGCCTGGTCATTCCTTTAACCAAGGATGAGATCAAATGGGGTGATGCACCAGTGACAGAAGTGTGGGGGCGTTGGCCAGCGAAAAATGTTTTTAAGGTGGCGGCCGAGGTGAAGCTCTTTGTGGAGCAGTCACTCAAATATTTCAAGCCTGCATTCTTCTCTTTTGCTGCTAATCAGGAAGCCAAGGGGGCGGTGTACGGACGTTTTGCGCGAAAACTTGCGAGAGAAACAGGTTTTGAGCTTTTTGAAGAAAAAAATCGATTTTTGTTTGTCGGAGTGGCTGCGCGAGCGGCTTGAGTCAGCCAGGATTGGCTCGAAGTCATCATTGCGGTTGATGTTTCGGGTACATACTTATTGAGGAGGCGGTGTGTTGAGATTAGGTGTGAAAATCTTACTGGTTTTTGGCTTGCTTTTGGCTTTGCAACTGGAAGCCAGTCCGCAGGAACGTTTTCTAGGGAAATATAAACTTGCAAATGGCATGACGGTCGTAGTCTCTGAGGGAGACTTCGAAGCTCGCTCGATAGGTAGTTACACTTTGCGAACTTATCAGGCTGCTCAAGCGTCCGAAGACACTACATTTTTTGTTACGGGGTTAGTTGCCTCTAGAGGAGGAGTAATTGAAAAGGTTCTTCTTGCTGATGTGAATCATGACCTGCTGGAAGAAGTCATTGTTTGTATAAGATCTGTCGGCACTGGAGGGTATCTCGACATTCATGCGTACGCTGTTGGGGATAGTGTGCTTGAATCACTTATTGTACTGGAGGGGATGGAGTCGGACGCAGATCCTCTGACTGTACTTGTTCAGGCCCTGGCAAAGTAACATTGGTTCATTGTCCGGTGCGTCAATGTGTTTGCTTTTTTCCTAGGTGATTCATAGCGCTGTTCGTCACTCCTAAAGATATTTGTTTTTTCTTTTCTTTGGTGTTCCAAGCATTAGTTTTACTTATAGGCTTAATAGCCGATTCGAATTTGCCACCCTAGCTGAATGGGAGTAAATTAGCCGAGCTTTTAATAAGGCGGGGACGAACGTGCCTGCCCGCTGACTATGCACATCCATAAAGGGTTATCACACTATGAGTGATTTAATGATAGAAGCTCTCAGCTTGATGGCTGTAGGTATGGGTTTCGTATTTGTGTTTTTGACAATCCTGGTCGGTGTTACGACCTTGATGTCGAAAATGGTAAACAAATATGCACCTGCGCCCGTGCCTGCCAAGCCCGCAGCCGCTCCGGCAACCGCTTCGGCTCCGGTCGATGCGAAATTGCTCGCAGTGCTACAAGAAGCTGTTAATACATATCGCGCTGATAAAAACCGTTAATCTGACATAAGACGAACCTTGAATAGAAGGCCTTTACATAATGACTGATGCAACCAAAAAACTCGGGATTACCGATGTAGTTCTTCGAGATGCTCATCAATCTTTACTTGCAACACGCATGCGCATCGACGACATGCTTCCAATTGCTGAAAAACTGGATCAAGTTGGTTATTGGTCCCTGGAGTCATGGGGCGGCGCTACGTTTGATTCTTGCATTCGTTTCATTGGTGAAGACCCATGGGATCGCATTCGTGAATTGAAAAAGGTAATGCCAAAGACCAAACAGCAGATGTTGTTGCGAGGCCAGAACCTCCTAGGTTATCGACATTACGCTGATGATGTGGTGGATAAGTTCGTAGAGCGCGCTGTGAAAAATGGTGTTGAAGTATTCCGCGTTTTCGACGCGATGAATGACCCGCGTAACCTTGAGCGTGCACTTAAAGCGGTTAAAGCGAATGGTGGTCATGCCCAGGGTACGCTGTCTTATACGACTAGCCCGGTTCACACACTTGAAAACTGGATAACATTGGCCAAACAGATTGAGGATTTGGGCGCTGACTCTATTGCCATTAAAGACATGGCCGGCACGCTTACTCCTTACGCAGCATTTGAGTTGGTAAGCCGATTGAAAGCGCAGACTGATCTTGAGGTTCAACTGCACGCACATGCGACTTCAGGCATTTCTGATATGGCGATTCTTAAAGCGGTTGAAGCTGGCATTGACCGTGTTGATACAGCGATATCGTCTATGTCTATGACTTACGGACATACTGCAACCGAGAGCGTTGTCGCTGCTTTGGCAGGTACAGATCGTGATACTGGTCTGGATATGTCCTTGCTTGAAGAGATTGCGGCTTACTTCCGTCAGGTTCGTAAGAAGTACGCGAAGTTCGAAGGTTCTTTGCGTGGTACTGATTCGCGAATTCTTATCGCTCAGGTTCCAGGTGGCATGTTGACCAACATGGAAAACCAGTTGAAGGAGCAGGGCGCAGCAGACAAATTTGACGCAGTGTTGGAAGAGATTCCTCGTGTTCGTGAAGACTTGGGTCATATCCCTCTTGTTACACCAACCTCTCAAATTGTTGGTACTCAGGCTGTTCTGAATGTATTAACTGGTGAGCGTTACAAGTCAATCTCCAAGGAAACTGCAGGTATTCTGAAGGGTGAATACGGAGCTGCTCCAGCACCTTACAACAAAGAACTCCAAGAGCGTGTTCTGGATGGTGCAGAAGCAATTACTTGCCGTCCTGGAGACTTGCTTGAAGATGAGATGGATAAGTTGACAGCTGAAGTAGAAAGCTTAGCGAAAGAGAAAGGCTTCAAGCTTGCTGATGACGTTGTTGATGATGTGTTGACCTACGCTTTGTTCCCGCAAATTGGTCTTAAGTTCCTTGAGAATCGTGGTAACGCTGATGCGTTTGAGCCGGTTCCAAGCGAAAGTGATGTGAAGGCTGGCGGTAAAGGCGTTTACACAATTAAAGTGGATGGTCAGTCTTACACTGTTGAAGTTGAAGATAGCGGTGACATTACGGGTATTGTTCCAGTCCAGGGTGGTGCAGCAGTAGCATCTGCTTCAGCGGCGGCAGCGCCTGCAGGTGGCGGTGAGCCAGTTCCTGCTCCTCTCGCAGGTAACATTTTCAAAGTGCTTGCGCAGCCAGGTCAGGCAGTTCAGGAAGGTGATCTGTTGATCATTCTGGAAGCGATGAAGATGGAAACGGAAATTCGTTCTCCGCGAGCCGGTACTGTCGGAACAATAAGCGTTAAAGTCGGTGATTCTGTTGCTGTCGGCGATACGTTGTTAACACTTTAATAGGGTTCATTAGGTATGGAGAATATCCTCAATCTTTGGACCGGTAGTGGTGTTTACAATATCACTGGCGGCCAAATTACGATGATCTTGGTTTGTCTCTTTTTATTGTACTTGGCAATAAAAAAGGGCTTCGAACCATTACTACTTGTTCCAATCGGTTTTGGCGGTGTTCTAGCGAACATTCCGGAAGCCGGTCTGGCTTTGACTGCAGCTGAAAATGCTATCCACTTCCATAAACCGGAAGTGATGGTGGCTCTGGCGGAAGTGTTGAAAGTGCCTTTTGAAGCAGGGCAGGAAATTACTGCTGAAACTTTGAAAGCATTTAAGACTGCTTATA
>DAITOW010000182.1:0-6049 GCA_036833965.1 Oleiphilaceae bacterium | reverse complement strand
TTGTTACCCTTCCCTTTTGCAAGTTCTGGCAAATCCTTCACAGGAAAGACCAGCATTCGCCCCTCATTCGTAATTGCGGCAAGCATCTGAATCTCGGGGTTAGCGATCGTTACCGGATGCATGACCTCTGCATTCTTCGGTAAACTCAACGCCGCTTTGCCTGCCTTGTTCTTACTCTGTAAGTTTTCCAGACTTGATACAAAGCCATAACCGGCATCCGACATCATCAGTAACTTCTGTTCAGGCTTGCCCATCAATACCGCCTTGAACACAGCGCCTGATGGCGGGTTAATCTTACCGGTCAACGGTTCACCCTGGCCCCTGGCCGAGGGCAAAGAATGCGCGGCCACAGTATAAGCCCGCCCCGTCGAGTCAAGGAACACCACTCCTTCCTGGCTGCGCCCTTTTGCAGCAAGACTGAAGGCATCTCCCGCCTTGTAGCTCAAACCCTTTGGATCGATATCATGCCCTTTCGCCGCCCGCACCCAGCCTTTTTCTGAAAGAACCACGGTCACCGGCTCGGAACTGACCAAATCCGTTTCAGAATAGGCTTTGGCCTCTCGGCGCTGAACGATCGGTGAGCGTCGATCATCGCCATACTTCTCGGCATCAGCCAACAACTCTTTCTTGATCAGCTTCTTCATTTGCGCTTTTGAACCAAGCACTTTCAATAGGTACTGACGCTCTTTCTCCAGCTCATCCTGCTCAGCCTTGATCTTCATTTCCTCAAGTCGAGCCAGCTGCCTTAACTTGGTATCTAGAATGTAATCAGCCTGCAACTCGGTAAGATCAAATCGCTGCATCAAGACGGCTTTTGGTTCGTCTTCGGTGCGAATAATGTGGATCACTTCATCGATATTGAGGAACGCAACAAGCAAACCTTCCAAAAGGTGCAGTCTGCGCTCAACCTTATCCAGACGATAGTTCAAACGACGCGTCACCGTGTCAGTTCGATAGCTCAACCACTCGCTGAGGATGGTGCGCAAATCCTTTACGCCCGGACGCCCGTCAATACCGATCATATTCATATTCACACGGTAACTTTTTTCCAGGTCCGTTGTCGCATAGAGGTGCGCCATCAAGGCTTCCACATCAATCCGGTTGGAGCGGGGAACAATCACTAGCCGCGTAGGGTTTTCATGATCCGACTCGTCACGCAAATCAGCAACCATCGGCAGTTTCTTGGCCTGCATCTGGGATGCAATTTGCTCAAGCACTTTGGCACCTGAGGTCTGATGCGGTAATTCGGTAATGACAACATCACCATTTTCGATGCTATGCACAGCGCGCATCTTCACCGAACCACGCCCTGTCTCGTACATTCGGCGCAAGTCTTCGGCAGGTGTAATGATTTCTGCCCGCGTCGGGAAGTCCGGGCCTTTAACATGCATCATCAAATCTGCCGTTTCGGCCTTGGGCTCATCAAGCAAATGAACACAGGCACTCGCGACTTCGCGTAAATTGTGCGGAGGAACATCTGTCGCCATCCCTACGGCAATGCCAGTCGTACCATTGAGCAGCAGATTTGGCAAACGCGCCGGCAAGGTCTTCGGTTCATCCATCGTGCCATCGAAGTTTGGAGCCCAGTCGACCGTCCCCTGCCCTAATTCAGAAAGCAGGACGTCCGCATAAGGCGCCAAACGAGATTCCGTATAACGCATCGCTGCGAAAGACTTTGGATCATCCGCCGAACCCCAGTTCCCTTGCCCATCAATCAATGGATAGCGATAGGAAAAAGGCTGCGCCATCAAAACCATGGCCTCGTAGCAGGCACTATCACCATGGGGATGAAATTTACCCAACACATCCCCTACGGTTCTTGCCGATTTCTTGTATTTTGCCGTTGATTTCAGCCCCAGCTCGGACATCGCATAGACAATGCGTCGCTGGACAGGCTTGAGGCCATCCCCGACATGCGGCAATGCACGATCAAGGATGACGTACATCGAGTAATCGAGATAAGCCTTTTCGGTATATTCACGAAGCGAAATTTGCTCGACACCGTCTTCGAAGCTTGGTGTGTCTTGACTCATAAGACTCTGCGTTCCTTTGAGAGGGTTTGACTTGCGTTATTAAAATGAACCGCATTATAAGAAGCGCACTCTTCGCTGCATAGGCCTTAGAGTGATTATGCGCTTTTCTTAATGTGCTGAGGGGGTGGACAGCCTTTTCATATACTTCGTTATAAACAGATCTTATAAGCATTAAGTAGAACATTACCGAAGCTCCTACATTACTAAAACGTCAGCTTGAAAATGCAAGATTCTGTGCTTTACGCGTGGTATGATTTTGCGCAAAGATAGCTCCTAAAGTCGGCGCCAAAACAAAGGCACCAATAATTTCAAAGAGCACAATAACAACAAATTTGAAGACGATCAGGGTGAAAATGAGTACGAGCGTAGAGGCGAATTCCGCACAAGCAGGACAAAGGGGCGAAACAAAGGCTCCTGGCATCAAATTAAAAGCGTCTCTAGCCCCGATGACTGCCCTCGAAATCACTTCCTTCGACCCGGAAGATTTTGAGCGCGAATTATCAGCAAAGGTCGCTCAGGCTCCCGGCTTTTTTGAAAATCTGCCCGTTGTCATCGGTTTGGAAAAATACACAGCCCCTCTCTCGACTTTCAGCAACTTCTCGACATTTGCAATGCACACTCGCTGAAAGCGATTGGTGTTCGCGGCGCAAGCCTGGAAATTCAGGATCAGGCACGAGCGCACGATCTAGGCATTCTCGCCAAACAGAAAGAGAAAAGCCCGGCATTTGACGATAGCGAAGCGCAAGCCGCCAATGCAGAGAAAGAGGCTGAACTGGCAACCGCAAAGCAAGTCGAATTCAAAACGATCGCTCAGGCAAGCAAGGTGGTTCACCACCCCATCCGCTCGGGTCAGCAAGTGTACGCTGCCGATGGCGATTTGATCATCCTTGCCTCGGTGAGCGCTGGCGCAGAAATATTGGCCGACGGCAACATTCATGTTTACGGAGCGCTGCGCGGACGCGCTCTGGCAGGAGTAAAAGGAAATACATCTGCAAGAATTTTCTGTCATAACATGGCAGCCGAACTAGTGTCGGTCGCCGGACAGTACAAGATAAGCGAAGACATTCCGGGTTCAGCCCTTGGCAAACCCTGCCAGGTGTATCTGGAAGACGCTTCACTTAAATTTAAAGAACTGGAGTTGTAATACTCAACAAAATCATAGGTGCCACCGAAGAGCATCAGGAGACAGCGGCGAGTACAGCCCTACTTCAGACAACATAGCAACACGGGAATAAAACATTGGCTAAGATAATTGTTATCACGTCAGGCAAAGGTGGTGTAGGTAAAACCACCAGCAGCGCCTCTATCTCTACCGGACTAGCACTAAAAGGTCACAAAACGGTCGTGATCGACTTTGATGTGGGTTTGCGCAACCTCGACCTAATCATGAATTGTGAGCGCCGGGTAGTCTATGACTTCGTCAACGTCATCAATAATGAAGCGACACTGAATCAGGCTCTTATCAAGGACAAACACAACGAAAACCTGTACATCCTTCCTGCCTCTCAAACGCGTGACAAAGACGCGCTAACCCAGGACGGTGTTGAGCGTGTTCTCAATGAGCTTGCAGAGCGTTTCGACTACATCATTTGTGACTCGCCTGCCGGCATCGAACATGGCGCACAAATGGCACTCTACTTTGCGGATGAAGCCATCGTCGTTACAAACCCGGAAGTTTCTTCGGTTCGTGACTCTGACCGTATTCTCGGCATCCTGCAAAGCAAGTCCCGTCGCGCAGAGCAAGGCGACTCGGTCAAAGAACATTTGCTACTCACCCGCTACAACCCTATACGTGTTGAGAAAGGTGAGATGCTTAGTGTTGATGACGTGAAAGACATTCTTGCGATCAAACTTTTGGGCGTAATTCCCGAATCACCCGCAGTACTTTCTTCGTCAAACTCTGGCGTACCAGTCATCCATGATCAAACGACAGACGCAGGTAAAGCTTACGATGACGCTGTAGAGCGCTTGCTTGGCAATGACGTCCCACATCGCTTCCTTTCAGCTGAGAAGAAAGGCTTCTTCAAACGTATGTTTAAGGGGACCGCGACAGCATGAGTTTTTTAGATTATTTTAAAAGCACCAAGAAGAACACCGCTTCGATTGCCAAGGAACGCTTACAAATAATCGTCGCCCACGAGCGTGGTCAGCGAGCTCAACCGGACTATTTACCGATGCTTCAACAAGAAATTCTTGAGGTTATTCGCAAATATGTCTCTGTTGATCAGGATCAGGTTCAGGTAATGCTGGATAAAAATGATGACTGCTCGGTTCTAGAGCTCAATGTAACACTGCCTGATTGACAACATACAGGACAAACGTTGAATTACAGACGCACCCGGATCAAGAGAATATCAGAGTCAAACCGCTCGCGGATTGACTCTGGGTGCGAACGTTTTTATCTCTCGAAACAAATAACCCACCATCCCCTCACCGCAACCATATAAGGCCGCTAGACAGTGACGACAAAAAGCCTGACCGCCAAAGATATCATGACACCGAACGTAAAATCGGTACCTCAGAACTGGACGATGGAGCGATTTAAAAAGTTCCTGAGCGACAACGATATTATTGGCAGCCCGGTTGCAAACGAGGACGGAAAAATCATCGGTATTGCTACCTTAAAAGACATCGCAGAATTTCACTTTGACGCGACCAGCTCGAACTACGAGGGCGAACTAAGCGAAGAAGAGCAGCAAGAGATTCGCCGCCTGCGCATGATGATCTTTGAAGGCCTTGCAAGCATGCCTGTGGAAGTCGGTGACATCATGACACCCAGTCTCGTTTCGGTACAGGAAGACGCTGCGGTTCGCGATGTTGCAGAACTTATGATGAACGAACACCTGCACCGGGTCTTCGTTAAAAATGGCGATGACGTCAGCGGTATCATTACCACCTACGATCTTTTGAAGGTCATAGTCGAGCAACTAAGTTAAGAAATTCGCGCAGAAGGACTGGAGGGACGCGAGATTTAAACTATTAACCTACTCAGCAGGACTTCAAGATGGTTATAAGCAACAACAAAAGCGATAACAAAGTCTATGTACTCGATACCAATGTTCTTTTGCACGAGCCTGAGTCTATATTTAAGTTCGAAGAACAGACCGTATTTATCCCTCTGAGAGTTCTCGAAGAACTCGACACTCACAAACGCGGTCAGCGTGATACCGCAAGAAATGCCCGCCAGGCACACCGCTATCTCGATGAAATTCTTTCCCGCGCCAATATCGACAAACTAGGTGAAGGTGTACCTCTGGACGGCGGCGGCAAGCTCGTCTTCCAAACCTTTCAACAAGAGCGCCAGACAGTAGCCGACAATGAAATCATTCAGGTAACCCAGCTACTCAAGAAAGATCTTGAAGATCAGGATGTGTCCGTGGTGCTGGTCACCAAAGACATCAACATGCGTATTAAGGCCATCGTGCTGGGAATTGTCTCCGAAGACTATCGTAATGACCAGGTAGCAAACGTCGGCGACGAGACGCTCTTTGGCGGGCAAATCGAAATCACAGATAGCATGTGGGAGGCCTCAGGCGTCGACATAAGAATTGATCGAGAAGACTCGCCAGACATCGGCACCGTAATCATCTACCACATTACCGCCCCCTGGATAGGTAACTGGCCAATCAATTCACACATCTATTCCGACTCCAGCAGTCAAAAGAACTTCCGCGGCATTCTGCGCAGCATTGAAGGTACAACCGCATCCATTGAAATTCTTCCGGATTTTGAACAGCAATACCACTGCTGGGGAATTCAGGCGCGCAACAAGGAACAGAATTTCGCCTTATCCATTCTCACCGATCCGGAAATTGATTTCGTGACAATCGCCGGTGACGCAGGAACGGGTAAAACCCTGCTCACGCTTGCTGCAGCCCTGCAACTTTGTTACGAAGATAAATTCTACGATGAAATTATCGTGACCCGCGCGACGGTGCCTATGGGTGAAGATATCGGCTTTTTGCCCGGCGAGGAGGAAGCGAAAATTGAACCATGGATGGGCGCAATCACCGACG
>DAITOW010000181.1:0-6058 GCA_036833965.1 Oleiphilaceae bacterium | reverse complement strand
AACCTTGCTTCAAGATCCCGCTTCAAGGGGTGACCAATTAGCCATGTAGAGTTGGCATTCTGAATTAGTCCGGTTGTTGGTGAGATGCTTCCGGGGATTCCGATGCCCACGGAGCAGGTTGTTGCCAGTGTGCGCTCAGCATCCTGAATGAGTTGCATGAGCGCATCGATTGTATTTTGGTAAGAGCCTCGAGGGCTTGAAATACGGCGTTTGTATTGCACGTTATTGCTGTCATCCAGTCCAACAATTTCAATTTTGGTGCCGCCCAAATCAATGCCTAAGTGCATGAACCCTCCTTGTCAGTTCTTTATTTGCGTAAGCACAATATCCCAGTACTTCTAGCGCCTTGCTTGCATACCCGTTGATATCTTCGATTTCGGTGGCTTTGCCTGCGCGGATGTCCTGAAGCATGGACGAGATGTTGTCTTTGGTCGCTTTTGATACATCAAGAATCAGTGTTTCGATCTCTGCTTCTTCTATTCCTGCTTTAGGAGCCAAAGCGCGGAGTTCTTTAAGTAATGTTGGCCAGAGTTCCTGGAACGTCGTTGTGCTGCTGATAGCGCCGTTTGGAACGTTTTCAATCGCAGTAAATGCATTGATTCCGCAGTTAATCAGTAGCTTTCTCCAGAGCAGGGATTCAATATCTTCTGTAAAAGCAATCATGTGTCGGACGTCGCTGTTCAAGCATTTAAGTATTCTCTCACTTCCTGACGACTTCGCGGCAAGATTTAAGGGTCCGATGATGGTCTCTCCATCTCCGGCTAGAACCAATTGACGGTTTCTTCTTACATTGGCGCCGGACGTGGTAGTTGCAGCGAACACAGCCCTGTCGCTGATACGTTCTCTTATCTGTTGCTGACTGCCAAGACCATTTTGAAATAGTACGAAAGGTGTCGTTTTAGGAACTATTTGATCGAGGGCTGTTGCGGCATCGACAGCATCATAGCTCTTGGTGCAGATGAGAATCGCGTCTATCTCAGGAAGTGGGGCTTGAGCAATGTGCAGACTAGGAATTGTGTAGCGCGGGTTCTTGGTTTGGCTTTGTCGGGCCTTGTCTTCTTCTGTGCTTTCAATGACCTCAAAGTGAATCTTTGCTTCGGGTTTGTTTTGATCTTTCTCTCGAGTAGATAAAAACAGGCAGCGCGCAGCGCTGAGGCGATAGGCCCAAAGTTGGCCGATCGCCCCAGCACCGCAGATTCCGATCAAGTCGAAAGCTCCTCTAGATCGCTTTGATCTTGTCCATTTGCTCTGTCAGCAATGTCAGGCTTTGCTCAGCAGAGGCAAGTTTCGCTTTTTCTTTTTCAACAACGTCGTCAGGTGCGTTGCTGACGAACTTTTCATTGCCAAGCTTGCCCTGCAGACGTTTGATTTCGCCTTCGGCCTTGCCCACCTCTTTTTGTAGGCGAGCAAGTTCGGCCTCGACGTTGATCAATCCTGCCATTGGAACCAGTACTTCCATTTTGCCAACAAGTTGCGTTGCACACATTGGAAGCTCTCCCGAGTCAACCCACTCCAGAGATTCTAGTTTGGCAAGTGCCTTGATTAGCCCTGAGTTCTGCTCAAACCGGTGCTTGTCGCTCTGGTCGCCGTTGTGAAGGAGGGCAGGAATTGCCTTGGCAGGAGAAATATCCATTTCTCCACGAATGTTACGCACGCTCACTATGACCTCTTTCAGCCATTCGATATCAGCTAGCGTCGATTCATCAATCTTGCTCTCATCACTCCTTGGGTAGCTTTGCGTCATGATGGTTGGTCCTGACTTGCCAGCGAGCGGAGCGACTTTTTGCCAGATCTCTTCAGTAATGTAAGGCATAAACGGATGTGCCAAACGAAGAATGGTTTCCAGTACACGCACTAAGGTGCGGCGTGTTCCGGCAAGCTGGGCGGCCGAGCTTTCGCCGTTATTTAGAACTGGTTTCGAGAGTTCAAGATACCAGTCGCAATACTCACTCCAAATAAAGTCGTAGAGTGTGTGTGACGCGTGATCCAGTCGAAACTCTGAAACAGATTTGGCAATGCTTGCTTCTGTCTGTTGCAGGCGCGAGACGATCCAGCGATCTGCAATCGAGAGCTCGTAGTTGTCGTGATCCGTTGCGCAGTCCTGGCCTTCTACATTCATCAGAACATAGCGGGCAGCGTTCCAGAGCTTGTTGCAGAAATTGCGGTAGCCTTCCAGGCGCTTCATATCCCAGTTGATATCACGACCTGTTGATGCAAGGGAGTAGAGGGTAAAGCGAAGAGCGTCAGTGCCATGTGCCGAAATGCCTTCAGCAAAAGTCTTGCGGGTGCGCTTCTCGATCTTTTGGGCGAGTTGCGGCTGCATCATGTTGCCTGTTCTCTTTTCGACGAGGGATTCCAGGTCGATGCCATCGATCATATCGAGCGGATCCAGCACGTTGCCTTTGGACTTTGACATCTTGTCGCCGTGCTCGTCACGAATCAGACCGGTGACATAAACGTACTTGAAAGGAACTTGCGCTTTGCCGTCTTCGTCTTTCATGAAGTGCATGGTCATCATGATCATGCGCGCAACCCAGAAAAAGATGATGTCGAAACCCGTTACCAACACATCGGTCGGATGGAAGGTTTTTAAGCGTTCCGTTGCTTCAGGCCAGCCAAGCGTTCCGAATGTCCAGAGCGCTGAGGAGAACCACGTGTCTAGAACGTCATCATCCTGAGAAAGTTCAATGTCAGCAGAAATGTTGTTGGCAGAGCGTGCTTCTTCTTCTGTTCGCGCAACGTACACATTGCCATCTTTGTCATACCAGGCAGGAATGCGATGCCCCCACCAAAGTTGACGAGAAATACACCAATCCTGAATGTCGCGCATCCAGGAAAAGTACATATTTTCATATTGCTTCGGCACAAACTGGATTTCACCGTCTTCGACGGCCTTGATTGCGGGCTCGGCTAATGGGCCGGCGCGAACGAACCATTGGTCTGTGAGTAGAGGTTCAATCACGACACCGGAGCGATCTCCATACGGCACCATCAATGTGTGTTCATCAATTTTCTCGAGCAGTCCTGCGTTTTCAAAGGCTTCAACAATCGCTTTACGGGCAGCAAAACGCTCTAGTCCCTGAAATTCTTGCGGAATGCTAGTATCGATACCTTCTAATGGTTTACCAGATATGTCGAACGCTTCGGCTTCGTCGAGTATTTCGCCATTCTTGCTCATGACGTTGATCATAGGCAGCTCGCATCGCTTGCCGACTTCGTTATCATTGAAATCGTGCGCGGGCGTGATTTTTACGCAACCGGTGCCTTTTTCCATGTCTGCGTGTTCGTCGCCAACGATTGGAATGCGGCGACCAACAAGCGGGAGGAGAATGTGTTTGCCTATCAGCGCCTTATAGCGAGGGTCTTCCGGATTAACAGCGACGCCAGTATCGCCCAACATTGTCTCAGGTCTTGTCGTTGCCACGACAATGTAGTCTTTACCTTCGCTCGTCACTTCGCCGTCAGCAAGAGGGTAGCGCAAATGCCACATGTGGCCCTGCTTTTCCTTGTTTTCTACTTCCAGATCGGAGATTGCGGTATGAAGCTTTGGATCCCAGTTAACGAGTCGTTTACCGCGGTAGATAAGATCATCGTGATAGAGGCGGATGAATACTTCCTGAACCGCTTTGTAAAAGCCGTCGTCCATCGTGAAGCGTTCGTGATCCCAGTCGACAGATGCGCCAAGTCTGCGAAGTTGTCGGGTAATCGTGCCGCCTGAATGCTCTTTCCAATCCCAGATTTTCTCCAAAAAGGCCTCACGACCCAAGTCGTGCCGAGTCTTTCCTTCCTCTGCTGCCAACTTTCGTTCAACTACCATTTGCGTAGCAATACCTGCGTGATCCGTGCCTACTTGCCACAGAGTGTTGTTGCCTTGCATTCGATGGTAGCGGATCAGGGCGTCCATAATGCTGTCCTGGAATGCATGCCCCATGTGAAGGCTGCCAGTGACGTTTGGCGGCGGAATCATAATTGAATATGCATCCCCTTGACCGCTTGGCTTGAAGTAGCCCTGCGTTTCCCATTCTTGGTACCAGGATTGTTCGATTTCACTGGGTTGGTAGGTTTTTTCCATATTGGGTCAGTTCGCTAATATCTGATGATCAATTAAGTAAAGAGGCGGGCATTATATATGCGCAGCGTTTAACAGTGTAGTTTAGAACGCGGTTTATCTAAGATCGTGGCTATGGATTTCCAGTCCTTCTGCCTTCATGGCTTTGTAAAGGGCTCGCGCCTGATTCAAAGACTGCTGATCGCTGTTTACCAGTATCAATTTTCGATTATGTTCGGGTTCGTTTTCAATCGGTTCAGGGCCGATACAGACGAGGTTGTCTATGGGCGCTTCTAACGATTGATCGCGATTTTTGTCGCGCGTGTTGATCGCTATCGGGTAGTGGTCAGTCGGCAGTGAGGCTTGACTATGCGGAATAAAAGCCTCGCTTTTAAACGACCACATCAGCTCATCGAGGGTTTGCATTTGCATGTCGTCCTGGCAGAGAACCAGCGCCGTTTGTCGGTTCGAAGAAATTTTCTCACTGAGCTTGCAGGCTAAGTACGCAAGCTCAGTGAAAGACGTTCCACCGACGATATACAAATCAGTACGTTTACTCATCTACTTGGCGTGATTTGCCAGATAGTTCAGCAGTAATGGTACGGGGCGACCTGTTGCGCCTTTTGCCGGGCCAGAAGTCCAGGCTGTGCCCGCGATGTCGAGGTGAGCCCAAGTGTATTTCTTCGTGAAACGGGCCAGAAAACAGGCCGCGGTAATGCTGCCTGCGGCAGGGCCGCCGATGTTTTGCATATCCGCAAACGGACTGTCGAGTAGTTTTTGATACTCGTCTGAAATCGGCAGCTGCCAGGCTTTGTCTTCTGCTTCATCACCACATGTCATGAGGGTTTTGGCGAACTCGTCCGAGTTACTCATGACGGCAGAGGTTGTGTGGCCGAGCGCCACGATACAGGCACCGGTCAGTGTCGCAATATCAATGACTGACTTCGGCTTGAAACGCTCTACATAAGTCAGTGCATCACAAAGCACTAGTCTTCCTTCTGCGTCTGTATTCAGTATCTCTACCGTTTGTCCGGACGCGGTGGTTACGATATCTCCGGGCTTGGAGGCATTTCCGGCTGGCATGTTCTCTGCCGCGGCAATGACCCCGATAATATTTTTCTTCAGGCCGAGTTCAGCGATTGCTTTTATTGTGCCAAGCACGCTCGCAGCGCCGCACATGTCGTATTTCATTTCGTCCATTTTAGCGCCTGGCTTAAGGCTGATGCCGCCAGTGTCGAATGTAATACCCTTGCCAACCAGAACGTGAGGAGCCGATTTTTCCGCGCCACCCTTATATTCAAGAATGATCATCTTGCCTGGCTCGGTACTGCCTTTACTGACCGAAAGGAATGCGCCCATGTTGAGCTTTTCCATGTCTTTCTCTTCAAGGACTTTGCAGCTAATGCTTGCGTATTGCTTGGCGAGTTCCTTTGCGATCCCCGCAAGATGACTCGGAGTGCACACATTACCTGGTTCGTTTCCAAGGTTTTTGGCAAGATTTATTCCCTGGCATTTGGCGTCGGAATAGGCCAACGTCTTTTTGACGGCACTCTGGCTACCCTTGGAGCAGGCAAATGTCAGTTCGCTGATTGAAGGGGATTTTGACTTCTCGCTTTTATAGGCTTCAAACAGGTATGCGCCGTTGTTTACGCGCTCGACAAGCTTGCTTGCCAGTGCGTCTTCGTCGAGTATCGTTTCGTCCGCAATTGTTAAATCAAAAGTGACTGATTTTGGCTTGAGCTCCCGAATTTTTTGTTCGGCCGCATCTAGCGCAGCATTTATGCTCTTTGTATTCAGCTCTTTTTTAGGACCAAGACCGACCGCAACGATTTGCTTCGTTGTTCCCGAAAGTGGAGTAATGACCGATGTGCTAGCCGATTCTCCTTTAAATCCGATGTGTTTAAGGGATTTTGTTAGAAGGTTGTCCAGATCTGCATCCAATTCTTTGCCTGCAGTGCTCAGTTCCGCTTTGCCAATGGTAAAGACGCAAAGAACATCGGCTTTAATTTC
>DAITOW010000180.1:0-6072 GCA_036833965.1 Oleiphilaceae bacterium | reverse complement strand
ATGAGAGGCCGGAATCAGCGGGCGTGGAGTTAATCTTCCTTTCTTTTGGCGATAAATCCGAAGAAACCGGATATCAGGACAATTAAAATATCTCAAAAAAACGAAAAGTAGTATTTGAGAGGATTGCCTGCCGCACTTACGACATGTTCCTGCCCCATTTGTCGATAGCTGTACGAATCTCCGGTGATGTCCTGGTATAACAGGATGCTGAAAACGACAAAAAATAAACGCGCTAACCACTGACCGGTTTTATCGACTTTTGGCAGCGTCATTTGGTATTTCTCCGGCTTGTTTTTGATATGTGTTGCGGGCCTGTGGAATTTGCCTCGCAAACCAGGATCTCTGCTTCAATCATCGTCTTGCATTGGGATTGAGAACTTACCCGAGGCGAGTCCGGCCAGGCGTTCAATGATTTTTGCGTGTTGATCGCCAGACAATGCAATGGATTCATCCACGGGAGAGAAGATGTACTCGTTTTAGAGCCATCGAATTTGATCCTTCCCAGGACATCGCCGCTGTCACTAATACAATCAAGTTCTTGCTGGATTGGCCAGAACATCACCATTGGAAAGCACCTTTAAAATGTTTATGGCGACGAATGATAATCGTTGAAGGAATTCCGCTCAACGCCTCTGCATTTTTGGTCGTATTCAGGAAGATGGTGCGTATCGCTTTATAGGGTTGCGATTTTGGTTACAAATCTTAATTTGAATTACTGGTTATACATACAGTATATTTGTTCGTCCGATGATTTTATTTTGGATGTGGCAAATGACCCCTTCTTTGCAAGAGCTTAAGCATCGGCGTCTTGTTTGGACTGCTAATCAGGCGCCGAATCATATTGCTGAGCCTTCTTTTGTACCTAGCGGCTTTGCAATGCTAGACGCACAAACCGGAGGTTGGCCAAGTTCCGGTTTGGTTGAGTTGCAGCCTTCAGCGCTGGGTATTGGAGAGTTGCGTTTAATTTTTCCTGCACTTTCATTTTTGGCCGGAAAGGCATCTGCCCGGCAGAGTTTGCAAGTATGGTTGCCGGGAGCTTTGCAGCTGATGCCTCAAGGTCTTGGCGGCGCTTTCACGCCTAATACCGTTATGCTTAAAGCGCTTGGTTCAAAGGAGTCTTTGTGGGTGCTGGATACCTTGTTGCAAAGCGGGGTGTGTTCAGCGGTTGTTTGTTGGTTGGATGCTCTGGATTCCGCTCAGGCAAAGCGGCTGCAAATAGCTGCTAAAGAAAGCGGCACCCTGGTGTTTTGTATCCGACCTGCACCCAAGCAAGATGGCTCTCTTCCCATTAGCATGCGTATGCGTCTACAGCCGGCAGAAAATGGTTTGTTGCTAGACGTATTCAAGCGGCAAAATGCTTACGCGCCAGAGCCTTTCCATGTGCATCTCTATTCTGCAGAGCCTGCTCTGTATCAACGTAAAAAACTCCCGGATGTACAAGCCTATCAGCACAATGTATTGCCATTCCCCAGTTCTCGCGGGGCAGTCTGAGAGGTGATGAATGCTTTGGCTTGCCTTGTATTTCCCTAATCTACACCTGAATAGTCTGGTTTGTGCCGGCTCTACCAGCCAGCAAGAGAATAGCCAGACGACTGCGATGGTCGTGATCAATGCTCAGCGTGAACTTGTTCAGCTCAATGAGAAGGCAAGAGGCGAAGGTTTGCAGGCGCTGATGCAGCTCGGGACGGCTTCGGCAATTTGTAATGAATTGCGGTTTTATACTCTGGACGAATCGCTTGAGATCCGGCGCCTGAATGAGCTTGCATTACAGTGCTATGCCTTGAGCAGTGATGTTGTTGTGCGTGAGGCGCAACGTTGTCTGCTGATTGAATTCAGTGGAATGTTGAAGTTGTATCGCGATGTGGACTGTTACTTTCAGGCGGTTGTTGATCACTTGAAGGCTGAGAGCGTCGATATGTGTTATGCCCTGGCGCCATCCCCTTTGCTGGCGGAAATCCTGGCTTGTTGGCAGAACTTGCTTGCAAAGCCTTGCTTGTTTGCTCCGGATGCGGAACAGGCCTTAAGCGGCTTACCGATTGCCTGTTTAAATATCGGCGCAAAAACTGTACAGAAATTACAGAGACTTGGACTGGAAACGATCGGTGAGCTGCTTACCCTGCCGGATGCCGACCTTGCCATGCGCTTGGGCAAGGATTTTGTACGCTATCTGCATCAATTGAAAGCAACAGCCAAACCTGTGCTCCCACGCTTTTCCTTGCCTGAGTACTTTCACTCCTCTTTGGGTTTTGATGCAGAAGTGCAAAGCGCTTCAGCATTGTTGTTTCCTGCCAGACGCCTATTTGAGCGTATGGAGCAATTTTTACGACGACGCAGCCAGACCGTACAGAATCTCGAATGTTTGTTATATACACGAAGCAAGCAGGTACAAAAAATATCATTAGTGAGTGCGCATCCTGAGTCGAGCGCTCAGCATTGGCATGACCTTCTGCGCTTGAAGTTTGACTATGTGAAATTGGATGCGCCGGTATTGAACCTGGAATTGCAGGCGAATGCCTTGTTGCCATTGGAAGTTGAGGCTCAGGATTTGTTTGATGCCGGAGTGAGCACCCGCTCTGTTGCTGCCACACTTAGTCGTATTGAGGCTCGTCTTGGGCATCAGAGCGTGCTGCAGCCGGTAGTGAAAGACATGCACCTTCCTGAACAAAGCTTCGAATATCGGGCCGCAGGGGATGCAAGGAATCTCCAGAAAGAGTGGCAAGTCGCTGAACCCCAGCGACAGTATGCCCAACAGACGCTCCGTCCCTCGCTGTTGCTGGAGGAGCCGCAGGCACTTGCAGAAACAGTGCGCATTATTCATGGCCCAGAACGTATTCAAACCGGATGGTGGCAGGGTGTTGCGCAAGGGAGTGAGAAAGGCAATGAACAAGGCCATGAACAGGCGCGAGGCGTGGTGCGAGATTACTTCGTTGCGTTGAACGGGCATAAACAGTTGCTCTGGGTGTTCCGGGATGCGGAACAGCAGTGGTTTGTGCATGGTTTGTTTGCCTAGGGATGAGTGTGGTGGTGAAGCAGATGGGGTATGCAGAACTGCATTGCTTGAGTAACTTCAGTTTTTTGCGGGGAGCTTCCCACCCCGAAGAGCTGATTATAAAGGCCGATCAACTGGGGTATCAGGCTCTGGCGTTGACCGATGAGTGCTCCATGGCCGGTGTAGTGCGTGCTTATGCAGCGATGCGCTCTGAAAATATTCAGATGCAGCTGATTGTGGGTAGTGAGTTTCAGCTTGAGGATGGCCCGAAAGTGGTTTTGCTATGTCCTGACAGGACAGCCTATGCCGAGGTGTGTGCCTTGATTACCCTGGCTCGCAGGCGTTGCGATAAGGGTTCCTATGCTGTTTTTAGGCAGGATTTAAGTCATCTGCAGCATGCCCTCATGCTATGGAAGCCTATGTATGATGGCGTGGCTGATGAACAGCCCGGAGCCACCCCGTGTGCTGATCGCACCTTTGCTGCGTTTGCTCAAAGTGTTTTTCCTGATCGATGCTGGCTTATGTATGAACGCTTACTTGATGCACAGGAGGCCAAGGCTGGGAGCGGCTATCGTAACTGGTGCAACACTTTAAGCCATGAGTTCAGGCAAGCGATTGTCTGTACAGGGGATGTGCATATGCATGTTCCGGAACGTCAGCAAATTCAGGATGTATTAAATGCGATTCGCCACAACACCACTTTGGAGGCTTTGGGTACCAAGGGCTTTTCCAATGCCGAGCGGGCATTGCGACCCCTAAGCAAGCTACGCAAGATTTACTCGGAACAGGATATGGCGGAGACATTGAGGGTTGCAAAGCGATGTCACTTTGATTTGTCCTCCTTACGTTATGAATATCCAAAAGAGCTGGTGCCTGATGGTTTCAATGCCAGTCAGTATCTAAAGCATCTCGTAGAAAAAGGTATGGCAAGCCGTTTTCCAAACGGGGTTTCTCTTCCCATTCATGGAACGATTCGCCGTGAGTTAAAGCTGATTGAGGAACAAGGCTACGAGTATTTCTTTTTGACCGTGCATGACATCGTGCGTTTTGCCCGCTCGCGTGGAATTTTGTACCAGGGGCGAGGCTCGGCAGCCAACTCCATTGTTTGTTATTGCCTTGAAATCACCTCTGTCGATCCCCGTCAGATCAGTGTTTTGTTTGAACGTTTTATTTCCAAGGAACGGAATGAACCTCCGGATATTGATGTGGATTTTGAGCATCAACGCCGTGAAGAAGTCATGCAATACATTTATCAAAAATACGGACGTGAACGGGCAGCACTCGCTGCAACCGTCATCAGTTTTCGTTACCGAAGCGCATTTCGCAGTGTCGGTAAAGTATTGGGTATTGAAGAAAGTGCGTTGGAGTTATACCTCAAAAATATTGATCGCAGAGAGCGATCCCAATCATGGGATGAGCAATTGCAGGTGCAAGGGCTGAATGAGGCTAACCCCAGACTGGAGATGTTGCTTAATCTAACGCGTGATTTGATTGGGTTTCCGCGCCATCTTTCACAACATGTTGGTGGCTTTGTTATTTCTTCCGGGCCTTTGTCTGAGCTTGTTCCTGTTGAAAACGCAGCGATGGCTGATCGAACCGTGATCCAATGGGATAAAGACGATCTTGAGACCTTGGGTTTATTGAAGGTCGATGTTCTTGCACTGGGGATGTTAAGTGCGATCAGACGCAGTTTCGATATGATTCGCGACTATTACGGTTGGTCTTTGAGTATTGCTGATATTACAGCCATGGGTGATGACCCACAGGTGTATGCGGACCTGCAGGCTGGCGATAGTATTGGCGTGTTTCAGGTCGAGTCTCGGGCGCAGATGAGTATGTTGCCCCGGCTGAAACCTGCGTGTTATTACGATTTGGTGATTCAGATAGCCATTGTGCGCCCTGGGCCGATTCAAGGGGATATGGTTCATCCTTATTTAAGAAGGCGTGCAGGTAAGGAGGTGCCTACTTACCCTTCGAAAGAGGTGCGCGAAGTGTTAGCACGTACGCTTGGTGTCCCGATTTTTCAGGAGCAGGTGATCAAGCTTGCCATGGTGGCCGCCGGTTTTTCCGGTGGAGAGGCCGATCAGTTACGACGGGCAATGGCGAGCTGGAAACGTAGCACGCAACTGCACGGGTTTCGTAGCAAACTGGTGAACGGCATGTTGGCACGAGGTTATGACGAAGCGTTTGCTGAGCGTGTCTTCCAGCAAATCTGTGGCTTTGGTGAGTACGGTTTCCCGGAAAGTCATGCAGCCAGTTTTGCTGTGTTGGCGTATGTGTCGGCATGGCTGAAGCACTATTTTCCGCAGGTATTTTACGCCAGTCTTCTGAACAGTTTGCCAATGGGTTTCTATTCGCCATCACAGCTTGTGCAGGATGCAGTACGTCATCAGGTGCGTGTTTTTCCCGTGGATATTAATAGGAGCACTGAAGATCATATTCTTGAGTCCATTACGCCGGTTGAGCCGTTTGCTCTGCGCTTAGGGTTTAGGCAGGTGCGTGGCTTGTCATCCAAAGGCATGGCACTCATTGAGCGCTCCAGACCTGAGGAAGGCTTCATCTCCTTACAGCAGGTGCAGCGTTTGGGCTTGAACCAGTTAGACCTTGAAGCGCTTGCGGGTGCGAATGCCTTTGCGCAATTAAGGGGGAATCGTTATCAGGCGCGCTGGGATTTGATGAAAAGCCCCGATCACGCACCTTTGTGGAATGTGCAACAGAGCGGGGAGTGTGCTGGGGTGACGGAGCCAGAACAGGATGCCGTACAATTTCATGCGCCGGATCAGTGGCAAAGCATGCAGGAAGATTATCAATCGACGGGTTTGAGTCTGGATAGTCACCCTGTTGCTTTGCTCCGACAAATCGGGCTGTTGAAAAATGACGTCCCGGCCAGTGCCTTGTCTCAAAAGCCGCATAAGTCCTGCGTTTCTGTTTGTGGCTTGGTAACCGGAAAACAGAGTCCGGGAACGGCGGCAGGAGTGAGCTTTTATACCCTGGAAGATGAAACAGGCAATATCAATTTGGTGATATGTCGTGCAACAGCAAGAGCACAAAGGCTGCCCTATTTGCGAGCGAGGTTGTTGCGA
>DAITOW010000179.1:3026-6078 GCA_036833965.1 Oleiphilaceae bacterium | reverse complement strand
CCTGTTGGATAAAGACTTGATCCTCGTCTAGAAGTTCAAGTTTCTTTTGCCAATACCAAGCCCAAGCCAGGCTTGCTCGGCCTGTTTCTTCTGCGCTAACCAACGCAGCTTACTCTGGCCCAGTTGTAGCTCAGACTGAACACCTGACATGGATGACTGAATATCGAGCAAATCCCCTTTTGGAAACATCTGCCGAACTCCGACACGAAGATTCGTCATTGGTTCCTGGTCGAAAGCAAAGGTATCCGTGGGCAGATTCTGCATTCCCACAAACACTGTTGGGTCGGGCAAATATGTCGAAGCTTCCGATTCAGCGCGAAATGCTAACGCCTCTTCCTCAAACTGTTTCAAGCGAAAGTCGTTTTGCTTTACAGCGTGAAGCGCGTCTTCGAGGGACAAACCTCGGGTAGCCACCGAGTCTGCGGATAATACAGTCAGCGGACTTATGCACCCTATAAGAACAACACAACCAGCGATGCAACGCCTTAGCTTGTGATCATTATTAAAACTAGCCATAGAGACTTCCAAAAACCTGTTAAAAAATCGCTGCAACACACCGCTACATAATCAAGGTAATGGCGAATTTCAGACGTAACTAGATTGTGAAAGTCAGGCTATCGGAGGAGGATTAAGTGAGTTAAGGACAGGATTGAGGTAGTCGCTGCCTGCGTAGGAAACGGACGTAATGCTAGAACTGTAAGAGAAATCCGCGTCAAAATTCATCACTAGGGATGCATGACAACCTCCCTGGGCACACATGCAAAGATCGTCGCAGCAACTAAGCGCGTTAGAGTTTGTCTTCGTTGCGGGCGATTGTTCTTCTAGACTTATGACGGATCCAGTGTCGGCAGACTCATGGCACTTCGCCATACCCATTTGCGAAGAATCGATACTTGCATAGGACTGAAGAGGGGCTGTCGAATCATGATTATTTATCTCGAATACGAACGAACCTGCAGCGGCAACGAGAGGGTTTAAAACCATCACGACCAACAAACAGAGCGCCAATACTTTATTAGAGATATAAGACTTCATGGAGCAAAGATGGCAGATAAACCTGCGCCAGGCAACATCTGGCAGGATTAAAAATGCACAAGGTATTGCTAACGAGACACACTACCCCCTTTTAACGTCAGGTAGCATGTCTCGCGCTGCGGAAAGATACTAGTTTGTGGCTGTCTTTTTAGTCGACTTCTTCGTGACTCTTTTTGTGCCAGCTGCTTTGGGCTTTGCCGCTTTAGTCTCTGTCTTTTTTGGTTTAGCCGCAGTCTTTTTGGCTTTAGGCGTTTGCTTTTTTGTAGCTGCTTTCGGCGCAGCCTTTGGCTTCGCAAACAACGACTCAAGCTCATCCAGAGCATCCCCGGAAAGTACCGCCAGATTCTGCATGCTCGGGAGCGAATCGCGACACCCGGTATAACCGAAATTAAGCGAGCCGTCATAGCTTAGACAGGTAATATTGAGAGCCCCACCATGGGCAATGAGCGATACTGGATACATCGCTTCCAACTTGCAGCCGTTGTAGTACAGGGTGTTCTTCGGGCCCGGCACGTTCGAAATTGTGATGTTAAATGCTGGCCGCATACGTCCACCCAACCCGGTGAGAAGTTGCAACGAATAAGGCGCCATCATCAGCATCGTGTACTGTGTTAGAGAAGCCCGCGGCAAGCTTTGCAAATGCTCTTTTGCAATTCGGGTGGATTCCTTTATGGTTGCCAGACGCTTTAGAGGTTCTGCTTCGTCAGTTGCAAGGCTCGCAATCATGAAGCTGATCGCTGTGCCTGTGCCGTCATCGTCCGCAGGACGAATATTTACAGGTATGCCGGCAGTCAAAGGTTCAACCGGCAGTGCATTCTTTTCGATCAAGAACTTACGTAAAGCGGTTCCGCAAAGGTAAAGAACGATGTCGTTCAATGATGCATCGGCTGTATCCGCTATCGCTTTTATTCGGGCTAAAGAATATTGCTGGGTGGCGAAACGTCTTGCTGGTTGGACCCGGCCATTAATGATCGAATTGGGCCCGACAAACGGCGCAGCCAACTCTTGTCGGTCCTGAACTGCGGAGCTGACCAACTTGGCGAGCGCTCCAACCAGTTGCGGCGTATTGCTTGCTTGTTGACGAAGCGCATCGACGGCATGCTCAAAAGCTCCCTGCCAGGTCGGAACGCTATCATTCTTGCGTTTTGTTCTTTTAGCAGGCGCGACAGACCATGGTGGTGGCACAACTCCGTCCGGAGATTCAGACAAGGTACGTTGAAGCAATCGCACCCCACTTATTCCGTCGATCAGCGAATGGTGCATCTTGGTATAGATTGCAAAACGGTTGTTTTCCAGTCCCTCAATGACATGACACTCCCAAAGAGGCCGTTTGAAGTCCATGCGGTTTGAATGCAGCCGCGAAACCAGGATACCTAGCTCTCGTTCACCACCCGGCTTTGGCAGTGCGGAATGTCTAACGTGATAATCCAGGTCAATGCTCTCATCAACAACCCAGGATGGAGCGATCATACGACCGAGCACACCGGGTTTAGCAAGTTTTTTATTCCAGGGAGAGACTAATTTGCTCGCAGCTTTCATTCGTACGACGTCATCCCGCAAGAAAGTATCAGGCGCATCTTTTGGCAGGGAAAATATCTGTAAGTTGCCAACGTGCATTGGTGTGTCGTCTGTATCTAAAGCCAACCAAGAGGCGTCTAGTACATTGATTTTATTTTCCTGACCCATTATCAATCGTGCTCCTGATGCGTTGTGTTATCTCGCGCAACTTTAGCACAAACCGCAGACTAACCAATGAAGAGACCAACTTTTTTGATAAAATTACATCTATAACGATATTCCTGACGACTGCCATGAAATAGTACAGGCCTGTCGCCAAACGGATGTTTTACTGACAACATCAGTTCCAGGCACCAATCTGACGTCCATCACTATGCTAAAAATTAGTAAAAGACTGGAAGCATTAGACTCGCTGGTCAACGATGACTACGAGCAGATTTGGGACTGCTGCTGCGATCATGGTTTGTTAGGTATGTCGCTGATAGACAGCAGTATTCAA
>DAITOW010000179.1:0-3016 GCA_036833965.1 Oleiphilaceae bacterium | reverse complement strand
GCTGCTGCGACCATGGGATTCTCGGCATGAACCTTTTGGCTCGCACGGCAGCGCCAACAATTCATTTCGTCGATGTGGTGCCTTCGCTCATATCAAGTCTTGAGGCAAAACTTAAAACGCATTTCCCGGTCAACAACGAAAACATATTAAGCTGGCAAACTCATTGTGCGGACGCGACGGATTTGGCAATCAATGCTTACCCGGGCAAGCAGCTCGTTATCATCGCAGGTGTTGGAGGTGACATGACTCTGCGTATTGTCAAAGCGCTCTACGACACCCTTGAAGCTTCAAACAAACTCGCCAACGTCGACTTTTTACTTTGTCCGGTGCGCCAGCATTACCGATTACGATGCGGTCTGTATAACAAAGGCTTCAAGGTAAAACGAGAGATACTGGTTGAGGAAAATAAGCGCATTTATGAAATACTACTGTTGTCTGCTGACCCAGATATTACAGAGCTGAAAACGATTACCCCAACCGGGGACCGGATATGGCTAGACGACAATAATCCGATGAACGGTACTGCGCAAAAGTACGGCGAGATATTGCTCGAACACTATTCAAAGATGGCTGAATCCGGAAGAGCGGACGCACTGGAAGCCTTAAGGGCATACAAAAAAACGATTCAGATCAGAAGGCCTGATTAACCTGATCAAGCGCCGCGACGCGCAAACGCTCCGTTTCATTAAACAAACGTTGCCTCAAAAGATCGACTTCTGCCAACTGAGCTTCGCGCGGCAGTCCTTGATTGTTCAGTACAGAATCTCTCTGAACGCTGTATTGCTCATAGCGATCATTCCATTGGGCACGCTCTTTATCCAGATCGGTCAAACGCTTTGCAGCCGGTTCGCCAACAACCTCAACACGGCGATGGTACAAAGCCTCATCGTCGACCAAACCCTGTTCCTGCATTGCCTCTCTGAGCGGTGCAACCGGATTCGCAGCATTCCTGCTTTCAATAAACTCCGCTGGCATTTGCTGATCAAGTAACCTAAAAGATGCTGCCTTTTGTTCGGCACTTAAAGATGTGTCTGCCTGTATCTTGAGTTTCTGCAGCATATAGCTGTCATACTGTTCCCTTTCCTGATAGAACGCCTCATGCAGTTCGTTCGACAGAAGATCCTGTCTCAACTGTTTTACCAGGGCTGAACGCTCCTCAACAAGCGACAGGTATGCGCCTGAAAACGAACCAGAGGAATTGCTGTCGGTAAACTCGGCAATCCGACCGGAGAACTCTAACTCAAGGTCCGTCAAGGCCGCCTTATAGTCTACGTACTGCCCAAGAGCCGCCAATGCTTGGCTTAAGGCTGGTTCTTCGAGTTTATAAGTAAGATATTCCTCAATCCGTCCTAAGACGACCTCAAGCTCTTCTTCTTCTATCGCAGAAAAAAAGAAATCGAATATATCTTTAATATCCGAAGATACCCTAAGGTTTCCGAGCTCATCAACGGCAAGGTCCCGATCAAAGTAAATGCCTTTTAGTGACTGGACAAGAGACCCATACTCAGATTCATAAGGAAGTTGTGCAGTAACGGTGTGACCCAAAGAAGTCTCGTTAGAGGTATCCGGAACCGCTGGAGCTGGCGACTGCAAAGCCTGAAGCTGCTCTGGCTCGCCACCACTGCCAGTAGAATCTTTTTTCAAGAGCCAGGTCAGAGCAAGGCAAACAACCAAAACAGCGACGGTGGTTCCTGCGACCAAACGCAAACGGCTAGTCATAAATGCTTATCCTAAAACTGAACGATCTTGAAAGGAAAGAGGGCCAAAAGACCCTCTATTTTGACGCGATTACAAGCCAGCGGCTTTCAAGCGTCGCGCGTGGTTTTCAAACAATACAACCGGATCGACTTCAAACAAGTTTGAAAGGCCGAAGAACAGGTTAACCCCGTCAAGATGGTTAAGATTGTAATCAGTTGAAATCACATCGCCCCAGTTTTGCTGACACTGACCTACCAGACCATCATTTTCCTGACCGATCATTGTTGCACCAGTGAACAATAGGAATGGATCAGAAATGTCCAGCGAGTTAGTCGCGATCCAATCACCACCCCAAGAGTAGTAACGAATACCGTTTACAAGGCCTGCACCTTCGCCACAATAGCTTGTTGGACGACCGGCAGGAAACAGATTATTGAATTGCTCTGCGCCTGGAGTCGTTAGGAATGTGACCGCACCGAGCGCATCCTGCGTGTATTCCGGATTACCTGCCAGAGAGTCAATAATGTCGCCTAGCAAATTCAAAGCACCTTCGATAAGTGCCTCTGCGCCACCACCGACTGGAACAATTCCGCGTGCTGCATCAGCAAAACCAGAACCGCTGTTTGCACCGTTAACCGAGGTAACGGAAGCTACAAGATCGGGTCGAACTCCAGCAACATATCGGCTTGTTGGTGATCCCAGACTGTGGCCGATCAAGTTGAACTTCTGAGCGCCTGTGATGGCTTTAAGCTCTTCCAAATATGCCAGCAATTGCTCACCGCGCACGTAACCATCTTCCCAAGAAGTTACATTTGGAATATAGACTTTCGCACCACGTTCTTCGAGTTCACCCTTTACACCATAGAAATAATCGATGCCAAGAATGCTGTCGAAACCGGACAAGCCGTGAACCAGCACGATGGGATGTTTCGTTTTATAGGCGGTGCAGTCCTGCCACCACCAACAAATTGCGTTTGCGGCCGCACTCTGAAGGAGTAAGCCAGTAAAAATAATACTGCTGAAAAGGGTTTTTGATTTATTCCATTGCATCATCGTTTGCCTTTTATTTTTATTGCTATCGATGCACAACATTCGTTACTGCGGAATGACTACTTGTACGTGAAAGGATATGTTAACTATTTAAAAACTGGCCGGAATGGACATTGGTCTCAATAACGAAAAATCACCGAAAATAATTACTATTTATACGGTAAATAATGCCTTCAACAAAATTGATATTTTATGTCCTAACGAACCTTTGGGCTTTAGCCCGAAACTGGATTTTACAACCAAAAAAGAGCGCAGAGCGCTCTTTCCG
>DAITOW010000178.1:0-6111 GCA_036833965.1 Oleiphilaceae bacterium | reverse complement strand
CTCGGCAGCTTTCTCGATATTCAGATCAGCAGATGCTTGCTCCATTTCTGAGATGAACTGCGGTATCAATTCCGGGTTCTTTCCGTGCAGAAACATCACGACGTGCTCTACATCCTGCAGATATTCTGTCTGGCTTACCAAACCGACACATGGCGCCTTACACCGTTTGATCTGATACTGCAAACAGGGACGGGAACGATTCCTGAAGAAGGATTCCTGACACTGCCTGACCTTGAAGAGTTTTTCGAGCAAGCCCAGGCTTTCGCGCACTGCATGGGCATTGGGGAACGGCCCGAAGTATTGCCCCACTTTCCCCTTACTCCGAACACGCTTAAGGCTCAGAGAAGGAAACTCCTTATCACTCGCCAGATAGATATAGGGATAGGATTTATCATCCCTCAACAAAATATTGTAAGGAGGCTTGAGCTCCTTAATCAGGTTTTGCTCAAGTATCAGAGCATCGGTTTCACTATTGGTGATAGTTACTTCGATGTTGGCGATTTTGGATACGAGTGAACGCGTTTTAGGTGCATGATCCTGTTTCAGGAAATAACTTGAAACACGTTTTTTCAGGCTTTTGGCTTTACCGACGTATAGAATATCTCCCTTCGCATCGAACATTCGATAAACGCCGGGAGCTTGAGAGAGATTTTTTAGATAGGCTTTCGCATCAAAAGATGTTGCGCCGGACTGATCGTTCTTAGCCGGCGGCATCTACTTCCAACAAGCCGTGTTTCAAGGCGAGCAATGTCAGTTCGACATCACTGTGAATATTCAGCTTCTCAAAGATTCGGTAGCGATATGTATTGACGGTCTTTGGGCTAAGGCAAAGTACATCTGAAATATCCTGAACCTTTCGACAGTCGATGATCATCGAGGCAATCTGCATCTCGCGGCTCGACAATTCCTCAAAAGGATCGCCACTATCATTCAGGGCAATATTTTGGGCAATATCAGCACTAACGTAACGTTCACCCAAATCGACGATTTTTATTGCTTTGATGATCTCTGAGATATGGCTATTTTTGGAAACATAGCCGGTTGCGCCTTCACTTAGGATGCGCTGGGCATAAGGGGTATCTGTCGATGCCGACAAAACCACGATTTTTGCGCCTTCGCAGGCCGTTCTGATACGGCGTGTAGCTTCCAGCCCGCCAATACCCGGCATTTTTAAATCCATGAGAATAACGTTTGGGGCCAGGTTCCGTGCCATTGTAATTGCGTCCTCACCAGACGCTGCTTCTCCGACTACGCGGATAGCGCCATCGTCCTCAAGCATCCGGGAAATACCCGCACGAATGAGATCATGATCGTCGACTATTAAAACATTTATCACGGCTCGCCTCGCCAATAGTTAGCTTGTTGCGGTTCAACTAACCTTGTTGTTCTTCATTATTTTCCTTATTGATTAATAGTTTATGACCATTACCCATAAATGTGAAACTAAGCCTGCAAATAAACTCCGGCAAATAGCAGATTTTAGAAGTACTTCACTAGCTCTATCTGAATAAAGTCCTCTGTTTGCAGGAACTGCGTCTTTTGATTTGGATCCAGACTTGTACTCGACAATTTAGGTAAGCCTTCAAACACCCATGCCTCTACAAACACCTTCAGGTCACTATTGATTCGCTGGCTGGCTTCCAATGAGTAAATCCGCTCATCGGTTTTAGTATCAAAGATACCGCCAAACAAAATCTCGGATGAATCTGCATCATTAAATGCATAGCGCCAGCCAACAAAGACGTCCTGCTCGAAAATAACCGAGACATCGTCCTTGCGTTCATCAAACAAGTATTCAACGATCCAGCCAAGATCGGCATAGCTATCAAAGATGCCTACTTGCGTATATTCAAACCCGCCGACCGCAGCCGCATAGCGATCCCCAGCTCCCTTGTTAGTAAGCGCTTCAAGCTTTAATAGCCAGGCATCATAGATATATTGAGACTCAAGGCCTGTCTGATCGATCTGCTCATAAAAAGGAATAAAACCGGGATCCATGGGGTTTTGATTGAATACCAACAGCGGCTGCCGACCAGTTCCCGAAAAGTGTGAGAAAGCGAACTCCAGTTCATCAATGTAATGCGAATAGCGAACAGCAACATCCTGATGCCCGGCTTTCGCACCGGACTCATACATGGCGTCATCAACCTTTACCTCAAGCGGCAGAGCCAAACGACCGTCAGGCCCGGGAAAGCTCAGTTCTCTAAAATACGGGAGCCAGAACAAGCTGAGCGTCCCCCACTCTTTTTCGCTGGAAAACTTGAGCATCGGCTGCCCAAGCTTGTCCTCGTTATCAACCCCTTCAACTCCATCGGTCTGGTTAATGATGTCCACGAGATGCAAGGATTCGACAACACCCCAAAATTCCTTGCTCACACCGGCTTTAAATGACCAATCAGAACCGACGTATACCCAGGAACCCTCGCGCAAATCGACGTGAGAGCGCTCATCGTCTTTTTGGTCATAGCGGCCGAAAAGCCTTAACTCATAATCACCGTCAAATACCGAACCTTCATAACCAATCTCGCCTCGCGCCGAAAAACGGGACTGATCCTGCCCATAAAGCCCAGGTTCCGAAAAGCCTCTCCACTCCAGACCGGTTTCCGCTTCAAACGTTCCAGCCAAAACAGAACCGGCAACCAAACAGCTCGAAAAAATGCTTAGAAAGATAATCTTCATACCAAATAAGGTGCTCTTTGTTTTTATGTTTTCAACATTTTGCCCAGATCGGCTCCGTGTTAACAGGGAGGATCCTGGAAAAGATTGATCCAACACCTTTACAAAACGAAAAACCCTGTATACATTTACAGTTACTGGATATAACAACAGATGCAGAGTTGACGAAACACACCATGGAAAAGCTCACCAAAAGGCAAAGCGAAGTCTTGGCGTTAATCAAGACGCACATTGAAGATACCGGCTACCCGCCAACGCGCGCCGAAATTGCGCTCGCACTCGGGTTTCGCTCACCAAATGCGGCAGAAGATCACATCAAGGCGCTTGCAAAGAAAGGCGCTATTGAGATCGTTCCCGGCGCAAGCCGTGGCATCCGTCTGCCACAGGAAGAAACCGATCCGGGATTACCTATTATTGGCCAGGTCGCTGCGGGCAACCCCATTCTTGGTGAGGAAAATATCGAGGACTATTGCTCTCTGCAGCCAGAATTCTTTAACCCGGCTGCTGATTATCTTCTGCGAGTCAGGGGAATGAGTATGAAAGATATTGGCATACTTGATGGCGACCTGTTGGCAGTGCACAGGACCGAACAAGCCCGAAATGGCCAGGTGGTGGTAGCACGTATTGAAGACGAAGTAACGGTCAAACGCTTTTTCAAAAATAAGCATGTTGTTGAATTACACGCCGAAAACGAAGAATTCGACCCCATCGTGGTAGATCTGAGAGAGCAACCACTTGCGATTGAAGGTTTAGCTGTCGGAGTTATCAGAAAGGACACATTACAATGAACGAAGCATACATTCAGTCAGACTTACTTCATTCGCTTGCCTATGAAAACGAAAGCACGGGGCTTGCCAAACTTACAAAAAGCGAAGGCGCCGCAAAAGAGGCAAATGTTACTGAAATCATCATTGCCAAGTCCAAATCAGACAGCGTACAAATGTTGCTTCCAATGCTAACGCGTCTGAATCAGGAGCAACGCTGGCTCGCCCTGATCGATCCGCCAAGTGAATTACTGAAGCGCTGGAAGGAAGAGCGTCAGGCAGATCTGGATGAAATTATGGTACTCAGATCAAACGAAAAAAGCAGTGCGAGCGACTTGTGCGAGAAAGCACTGGCAACAGGAACCTGTCACGCAGCTATTCTCTGGTCGCAAGGTGTGAGCAATGAAGCATTCGAGAGACTGGAAAGGGCTTCAATAGAAGGTGATAGCCACGGCATCGTTGTCCGAAGCCGATAAAAAATGGGGCGCTAGGCCCCATTTAGAATTTTAAGAGTTGTCCGAGCCGTTTCATTGATACGGCTTTTAAAAAAGCGATCTTGGATAATCACCCGCGGCCAAACAGTCTTAACCGCCATTAACCGATACGCAGAAGAAGACGCGGTTTTAGTGAACCGTTGACGGAATTTCCTCTTCCTGCTTCGCTTCATACGCAGCACGGGTCTTGGCACTGGCTGTCTGAACACCCGCCCCGATCATCGCTTTCGCAACATCTACCTGATGTTCACGAAGGTATTCAATGACCTCCTCCGAGAACTGGATGGTCACCAAGGCTTCATCGTCATCCATGCGCTTGAGCACGAACTCACCTTCGTCTTGCTCGACTATTTCCAAAAACGAACTATCTGAACTCACGTTCACCCCAACATATATGTTTACTACCCGACCATGCTACCACAATTACCACTCCGAATGTTGTTCACGCACTTGTTCAATCTGCAGTTTTAACTCAGTTAACATTCTTTCAATATCGGATGGACCATTCAAAACCGAACAGGGTCGAATATCGACTTGCACGATACTGAGTGCGTCCCGGGCATCAAATAACTCCTCACTCCCCTCAGACTCAAGTTCAACCAGCTTATCTAGCCAGTCATATGCCACCAGCGACTCCAATTCGAGAAAACCTTTGGCCCAGCTGTCCGCACGTTTGACTTCGGCAACCATCTGCTCAACCGTCGGGCAACCTGCATGAAACCTTAAAAACTCGGACCAACTCTTAACCCTATCCTGCTTCCCCTTAGGCTGAAGCAAGACGGCCCACTCGTTCAGCCAACATTGCCACAACTCCCGCATGCCCAATATGACCGAGTTGAGACACTGTTTACGCTGTAATTTCGAGCCACCTTCAAGCTGCAGTTTCTGAGCTTCCAAAAGTTGGTTTTGTGTAAATAATAGTTGTGCCTGAACAGCCTGTTTCCAAGAACTCATTGCAACTCTCTGCCAAAAATAAAAATTATACGCGAATCAATTTGTTAGCGCTTACTTGAATAGCGGCGCTGCATGATCTTTACTCTTATGAAGGCCAAATATTAAGGATAAAAAAGCCTGATGAGCACCAAGGTACTGATTTGTGATGACTCCAAGCTTGCGCGCAAGCAAATGGCGGCATCACTCCCCGAAGACTGGGATGTTGAAGTACAGTTTGCAGAACATGGCGCAGAAGCACTGAAGCTGTTAAAGGCCGGTGAAGCCGAAGTCATGTTTATCGATCTGAACATGCCCGTGATGGACGGGTACGAAACTCTCGAGATGATTTCCACGCTGGGACTGCCATGTCTGAGCATTGTAGTGTCCGGAGACATCCAGCCAGAAGCGCATGAGAGAGTGAAGCGACTCGGTGCAATCGACTTTATCAAAAAGCCCATTGATCAGGGCGCGCTGATCAGCCTGCTTTCGAACTATGGCTTATATCATCCCTCAGAACCCCAAAGTGACAGCGACAGCTCGGGTAGCCGAGTCAAAGCCGCGATTGAAAGCGTCTCCCAGATTGATTACCGCGAATATATGCAGGAAGCGAGCAATGTCGCGATGGGGCAAGCTGCAGATCTGTTGGCTCGTTATCTAAATGTTTTCGTAAAGCTACCTATTCCCAACGTCAACCTTATTGAAGTCGGCGAACTGGAAATGGCGCTCGCACACGCCGAAGACACATCCAGTTACTCAGCTGTATGTCAGGGTTTCATTGGTTCAGGGATTTCAGGTGAGTCGCTGCTCATTTTCAATGACTCAAGCTTTGGAGACATGGCGACCTTGCTCAACTATCAGGGTGAGATCGACCGAAATGCGGAGCTGGAATTGTTGATGGAAATGGCAGGAATCCTGTCCGGTGCGTGTATCAACGGGCTAGCCAACCAGCTGGATCTGGTTTTTAGTCAAGGGCACCCAGTGGTACTAGGCCAGCATGTGCAAGTGGATGAACTGATTGGAGCAAATACCAATCGCTGGAAACAAACTCTCGCTGTGGAAATCAATTATTCGATCGAAAATCATAATATTTCCTGCGACCTTCTTCTGCTGTTTACCGAAGACTCGCTCCCCAAATTATACGAACAAATTAACTACCTGCTGAACTAGACCTATGGACGCCGCGCTCGAACAAATGAAAGAATTCCACTGGCTTCTGGATATGATCCAGACAGTCGATGTAGGGC
>DAITOW010000177.1:0-6137 GCA_036833965.1 Oleiphilaceae bacterium | reverse complement strand
ACCCTGATAACCAACTTGCTGCACTTTTACACCACTGAGGCTGTACAAAGAAACCCCGAATAAGAGCAATACAACGCCTTTCCAACCTTCACCATCAACAACGACACCATCAAGACAGATAGCGCTCAAGCCTAAAAAGGAGATAAAAAATGCCAAGATCCTGTCAGTAGAGAAGTTTTTTTCTCCGAGCAGAACGTAAGCAAACCCTCCTGATAAAAGTGGTGAAATCGCAAAAAGCACTGAGATTAATCCCGAGGGAATAAACTGTGAAGCGCTATAAACACAAAGCATCGCCCCTACGATTCCAAGTTGAGAAAACAGGTACGTTCTGAGTGCATCTCGCTCCCAGGAAATCCTGATCGACAGGGCAAGCAACATAAGCCATCCCAGAACCGCAGCCAAAACCATTCGCACTCCTAGCGCTGCGACTGGCGACATCGTTTCAGCACTCCAGGTAATGGCAAGTGGTGTCGTTGACCATACCAAAACAATGGTCAGATAAGCTGGTGCGACTGGCACGAAGATTCTCCCTGTTTTACATGCGCGCTAGCAAAGCACAGTAGACGGCTCCTAGCACATTATTTAACGGGAACATGGGGGAAGTATCTAACAAGCCACCGCATGAACGCCGTGGCTTTAAAAGAAGAGTTAATCCATAAAACACACGGAAGAGCGGACACGGGCGCAGGCCGCGCGTGCGACAGGCAGTCGCATCATCAAGAAGCTCAACCAGAAATGTTTTGATTCAACAAAGGTGCTCATGAGGCAAGAATGGGACTAAACAGAAGCGTTGTCAATCAAGCTATCAAAATTAGCGGTAGAGCTACCCTGCAACAACACATTCGTTCGTTCTCTTCGCACATCGACCAGTTGCGCAGCAATAGAAATCGCAATCTCTATTGGCGTATGACTACCTATCATCAATCCGACCGGCGCCTTGAGCTTTTCAAGCAGACTTTCTGACAACCCCAAGCCTGCTAAACGTTCCGCGCGTAATTGCGCATTACGCTGAGACCCCATCGCTCCAACGAAATGCGCTCCGCCCTGAAGCGCAGCATAAATGGCCAGATCATCTACTCTTGGATCATGCGCTAGCGCAATCACAGCGGAGCTTTCATCAAAATAGGATTGATAAACCAAATCGTCAGGCAGCCTATCACTCACAACCTCAATACTCTCGACACCCGCCGACAAAGCCTGCCTTGCCAGGAATGTTTGCCGAGGCTCACAGATCGTTACTTGATAACCGAGCTGCCGAGCAATAGGAGCGAGACTTTGCGCCACATCGGTCGCACCAATCAGCAATAATTTATCCGCCGCGCAACATCGCAAGAAGATATATTCGCCACTACGCCAAACCTCTCCATGCCCACCATGCGGAAGTTGGTATGCAAGTTCCAGAGATTGGCTACCCAGGCACACGCGCCGATAAAGGCTACGAACTCCGCTAACAGCTCTTAACAATCCTCTAACGTGCTCTAAACCATAACCATGCTCTTGCGGATCAAATAGCTCAATCAGTAGCTCAATTTCAGCACCGCAAGGTAAGGCATAACCTGATGCGTCAGCACCATAGCGCTCGATTCGCGGAAATGCCGATGCGTTTTGCAAACTAGCAGGTGAACGCAAATGTTCCAGAAGATCCTCTTCAACACACCCCCCTGAGACCGAACCGAGCACCCGATTAGCGACCGGGTCAAAGACGAGTACGCTACCTGCCGGGCGAGGAGACGCCCCCCAGGTCTCCAACACAGTCACTAAAAAAGCTGGCCTGCCATCTTCCAGAGTGTTGCGAAGCGCTGTTAAAACCTCTATACGCTGCGTATTCATAAGGTGCTTTGATTCCCGAACAAACCGGCCACGCCCTAAGCCAGTTTAAAAGGCAGACGCGTATGACGCTTGCCCGTTGCCTTGAATATTGCAGAGCCCATTGCAGCTGCGAGCGGTGGCAAGCCAGGCTCGCCAACGCCAGTCGGCGATTCAGAACTTTCAACGATGTACACTTCAATCTCCGGGCACTCGTTGTTACGAAGCATCTGATAGTCGTGGAAGTTACTTTGCTTGGCTAAACCCTTTTCAAAATCAATCTCGCCATAAAGTGCGGCCGTCAAACCAAAAACAATACCGCTCTCCATCTGCATGGTCACAATGTCCGGATTTACGACCTGACCGCAATCGACAGCACAAACGACCTTATGTACCTTCGGTGCGCCATACTCAATACTCAACTCGACAAGCTCGGCGACATAAGAACCAAAGGATTTGTGAACAGCAAGCCCACGATAACGCCCCTCCGGTGTCTGACTCGTCCAGCCGCCTTTTTCAGCTGCAAGTTTCAAAACGCCTGCCATACGAGGCTGATCCTGTAAAAGTGCAAGCCTGAATTCCAGCGCATCCTGGCCTACCTTTTCGGCGCACACATCGACAAAAGTCTCCGTAACAAAGCCATTATGCGAATGGCCAACCGAACGCCAATAGCCGACAGGCACGCCAACATCCACCTTGCTGTAGCGCACTTCCTGAGCATCAAATCCATACAACAGATCATCCGCCCCTTCGTAGGCTGAACGATCGGCTGGCGTCATCGGTGTGCCGGCAGTTGCCAGGCCAACACTACCCAACATTGGGAACATGAATTTCGGAGCGGCAGGAAACATCGCCGGCGCAGCATCCCAGATATACCAATCCATTACCCCGGGCGCGGCGATGTGATGATCCCAGGCCAAAACCTGGTTCTGATCAACACGAGCTCTCAACTTATGCATACTTGCTGGTCGATAAAAATCATTGCGCATGTCATCTTCGCGAGACCAAACGAGCTTGATAGGCAAGCCGGTTGCAAGAGATATTTCCGCCGCTTCACCAATAAAGTCCTGACTCAAACGTCGCCCAAAGCCGCCACCAATGAACTGAGAATGGACAAACACCTCATCCAGATCAAGATGCGTTGCTTTTGCGACCACAACCTGAGCGACGTCAGGTCCCTGGGTTGAAGCCCAAACATCCGCCCGATGCTCTTGCACATGCGCAACACAGTTCATCGGTTCCATGGTCGCGTGTGCCAAAAATGGCATTTCAAACTCAAGCTCAACAAGCTGACCTTGATCACTTTCAAGCTGCTCTTCAACATCGCCAACAGACCGAACGCTGTCACCATCGTCTTCATCCATAACCGAGCGAAAAAGGGAAAACGCAGCGTCGGTGGACACGAGCTCTTCAGGCAATTCCCAGTCAATCGTTATCTGCTCCGACAGTTTTCTCGCAGCCCAATAACTTTTGGCAACAACAGCAAGACCTGAGTCAATTTCAGTGATGGCGATCAAACGCGAATCATCTTGAATACTCGACGCATCATAGGAACGCAAGCGGGCTCCGATTGCCGGTCCATGCACAACCACTGCGTAGGCCATTCCCTCGACGTCAACATCTATTCCGAACTGCGCTGCACCGCGAACTTTCAGGTTTGAATCAAGGCGGGCAGAGTATTTTCCGATGTACTTGAAGTTGGCCTTGTCTTTTAAAGGAGGCGCTTCCGGCACAGTTTCCTTGGCGGCCAGTGCCACCAATTCTCCAATTTGTATTGAACGGCTATCGCTGCGTGACCTAACAACACCTTCTTGCAAATAAAGATCCTGCCTTGAGACTTCCAAAACCTTCGCTGCAGCTGCGAGCAACATCTCTCTGGCAGATGCCGCTGCCTCACGAATTGGCTTCCAGCTTGTCGACAAGCTATTACTGCCTCCGGTAATCTGCAGGCCATATCCGGCGTTCCGATAAACAGGGTTCGCTTCAGCAAACACCACATCAATGCTTGCCGGCTCCTGATCTAGCTCTTCGGCTATCAAGGTTGTGATACCGGTATACGTCCCCTGACCCATCTCAACTCTATCAAGCGTAAAACGTACACGGCTCTGTTGATTTATTTCCAGCCAGGCATTCGCCTCCCAAACTCCGTCACTTCCCATCTTGCCGGACGTTGTGCTACAACCGGGAAGATTCAGGCCAAGCGCAAGGCCTCCCGAGGCAAGAGATCCTTTAACTAACAATTGTCTGCGTGTAAGGGGTAAAAGTTCTGCTAATTTTTTCATTAAACCGCCCCTATACTTTCGCTTCATAAGCGAGTGAATCATCAGCCGCTATTTTGGTCGCTGCGGTTTTAATCGCTTTACGGATTCGGGGATACGTCCCGCATCTGCAGATATTTCCTGACATCGCATTATCGATATCTTCGTCGCTGGGGCTTGCATTGGAAGCAAGCAAGGCGGTCGCCGACATGATTTGTCCCGGCTGGCAATAGCCGCACTGGGGAACATTGTGCTCAACCCAGGCTTGCTGCACAGGATGAAGATTATCACCCTCTGCCAAACCTTCGATCGTTGTAACACTTTGGCCTTCAATACTACTGATTGGAGTAATACACGAACGAATTGCCTGACCGTTCAAATGCACCGTGCACGCGCCGCAAAGCCCCATGCCACAGCCAAACTTCGTGCCTTTTTTTCCTATTTCATCTCTTAGTGCCCACAACAGGGGCGTATCCGGATCTACGTCTAGGGAGACGGACTCTCCGTTCAGGACAAATTCCATCATTTTAGCGGACTCACTTTTATCTTTGTTTTGCTCGAAATCGTTTTAAAGAGGCGAACAGATCACCTCAAGCCAAATTTATCTCGCGTGTTCTGCTTCGACTTATCACCTTTTTTCAGCATGATATACACAGCACCAGTACCGCCATGCCTTGCTTGCGCCGAATGAAACGCCATTACTTCTTCAATCTGTGGAAGCCAGACAGCTAAATGGCTTTTGATTTTTGCTACCTTATCCGGATTACGATCACCTTTGCCGTGCATCACTAATACCGTTCTAAGCTCGTAGTGAAAACAATCCCTCAAGAACTCAAACACCATTCGTCGTGCTTCATCGACAGTCAGTCGGTGCAAATCAAGCCTGGCCTCGATGTCATATCGCCCCATTCGGAGATTCTTGTAGACACCATGCTGCACACCATCACGCCGAAACTCCAATACATCATTGGATTTAAGCTCAGGAACAACCGTCGATGCCAGTGGATCGAGCGTCTGGCGAGCACTCACCGCCAAACTGCGGCGCACCATCTTGCCCGGAGTATCTTCTTCTTTCTTATGAAGGCGCGCACGATTCTGCCGCAAGGGTTTGACCCCTTTCATCTCGGCAGAAAACAAGTCTTGCCCGTCGTCATCACTCATGTCGATTACCTCATCAATACAGCTAGGTACTAACTTGCGGCTACAAAGCCTTCCTGACCATAAGACACTGGTTCAACGAGATCTTCCTGGCTTCGCGCACTAAACACATCAGACAACTGCTCCCAGGGGGGATTCACACAGTTCTCCAGCATGAACTCGGTAAACGCCACAACTTTTGAAGGTGGCTCTCTGCGACTCGGATAAACCATGTAAAAAGTACGCTCCTGAAAAGGCGTGTCCTGCAGCAACAATTTCAACTTTCCTGCTCGCACATCATCCGCAACCAGCAATTGCGGGACAGCCCCGATACCAAAATCATCCAACGCAAGCATACGAATCATCTCGACATCATTCGCACTCAAACGCGACTTAATGTTAGGAATTTGCTCGCCACTTTTCGTCATAAACACCCAGTCATAGGTAGAGTGCATTATGCATTGGTGTTTATGCAAATCATCAACGGTCTTGGGAACGCCAAACTCAGCCAAATACTTGGGGGATGCGCACAACGACAACCTTGCAGTACCAAGATTTCGGGCCACCAGACTGGAGTCTTCAAGTGGTCCGATCCTGAAAGCGATATCAATCTCCTCATCGAGTAAGTCGAGATTTTTATTATCGGAAATAACCTCAAGACTAACCTTCGGGTATAACCGACAAAAGCGCTTTAAAATGTCCGTAAAAAACGGGATACCAAACGCAAGCGGCGTGCTTATTCTGAGCAAGCCGGAAGGCTCAGCCTGCATGTTATTGACAATGCGATCTGCTTCCTCAGCCTGTTCAAGCATCTTCGTGCAATTTTCATAGTACAACTTGCCAGTTTCTGTGGGTTTCAGATTCCGGGTTGTACGATTGATCAAGCGCACCCCGACACGCTTCTCCAACTGAGAAACTTTCCGGCTGACTGTAGAC
>DAITOW010000176.1:0-6146 GCA_036833965.1 Oleiphilaceae bacterium | reverse complement strand
GAAGATGCAGTTGCGGAGCCAGTGCTGGCGGCGACGATTTCTTCAGAGCAGCACGCTCAAAAAAAAACTTCTGATCTAGCGTCTGAAACTGTTTCAGAGCATACCTCTGCGCCCGTTCCAGAAGTTTGTTCAAGTCCGGATTCTGAGCCAGAGCTCGAACCAAATTTGGTGCCGGAGTCCGTTTCAGAACAAGCGGTCGAGCAATTCCACGATTTGGATTGGCCAAGGCAAGCACTTCGGTTGGGTTTGAGCGGTATGACTCAAAACCTCTTAATGAATATGGTTAAGCAAGAGGGTGAGGCTGAGCTCAAAATGTGTGTTGAGTCGGGGCATTATCGTTTGCTTAATGATTCGCACAAAAAGAAAATCAGACAGGCTTTAGGTGATGTTGGTATCTGGACCGGGCCAGTCGAGTTTGTTGAAGGGCTAGAACCCTCGCAAGAAAGTCCGGCTATGTGGCGAGAACGTATGCGTGAAGAGCGTTTGCTTGAAGCGAAGCAGAGCCTTTTAGCGGACCCTAATGTACAACAGCTAATTGCTGAGTTTGACGGACGTATGATTGAAGATAGCGTCGTGTCTCTCAGCCCCATTGAATAGGAGTCGAATATGTTCGGTGGCAAAAATATGGGCGACATTATGAAGCAAGCCCAAAAGATGCAGGAGCAACTTCAAAAGCAACAAGAAAATATTGCGAATGAAGAGGTAACTGGAGAGTCTGGAGCAGGGCTTGTTAAGGTCACGATGAACGGCCGTCATGATGTGAAAAATGTGGAGCTTGATTCCTCAGTAATGACGGAGGACAAAGAGTTTCTGGAAGATCTTTTGGCTGCGGCAGTGAATGATGCCGTTAGGAAAGTCGAAGAAAAGAATCAAAAAGCCATGGCGAACATGGCGTCGGGCATGGGAATGCCTCCCGGCTTTAAGATGCCGTTTTAGAGGCGAGAACTAATATCATATGAGATTTGGCCCTGTTATTGACGAGCTTATTGAGGCGCTTCGCATTTTGCCTGGAGTTGGCCAGAAAACAGCCCAGCGTATGGCGTTGGACTTGCTTGAGCGCAAACGTGAGGGAGGGTTGCGTCTGTCTGCGGCCTTGTCTCACGCTATGGAGTCAGTGAAGCGTTGCCAGGTTTGCCGAAATCTTACCGAAGCCGAAACGTGTGCCTTGTGTCGCGATAGTCGGCGAGATGATTCACTTCTTTGTGTCGTTGAATCACCGAGTGATTTGTTGGCCATTGAGCAATCCCAGCAATATGCGGGTAAGTATTTTGTTCTGAGTGGAAGTTTGTCCCCGATCGATGGTCGAGGACCAGATCAGGTGGGCATCCCCTTATTGATTGAGCAAGTAAACTCCCGTCCTATTAAAGAGATCATTTTGGCAACAAACCCTACGGTAGAGGGTGAGGCGACCGCTCACTATATTTCCGAGATCTTTCGAAACAAGGATCTGCTAATTACGCGACCCGCGCATGGGATTCCGCTTGGCGGCGAATTAGGTTTCGTTGACGGCGGAACATTAGGGCATGCATTATCTGGTCGAAAGCCGGTTTAAAAATGATAACAAAAACACCCCTTGATACTGACTCAATACCATTTATTTGGATCGATTCTGATAGTCGTCTGGAGCAATGCATCCAGCGTTGGATCAAAGAGCCGTATCTGATCGTTGATACAGAGTTTGAACGAAGTAATACCTATCATGCCAAGGCCGGGCTTATTCAGGTTGCAGCTTCAGGAAAAACCTATTTGATCGACCCGCTTGCCGTGACATCGCTTGAGCCATTGGCGCAAGTTTTGTCGAGTCCGGACTTGACGATTGTCTTGCACTCAATGAGTGAGGACATTGATCTTCTCAGTCATCTTTGTAACTGCTCAATTTCGAGCGTATTCGATACCCAGATAGCCGCAGCATTTTTGGGTATGGGGATCTCTGTCGGTTATCAGAGGCTGGTAGAGATGGTGCTCGGTGTCGCGTTGGATAAAGGGGAGACCCGATCGGATTGGCTTGCTCGCCCTTTGAGTAAAAAACAACTGCATTACGCGGCAGCGGATGTACATTACCTTGAGGATATCTATAAGCAATTGCGAGCTAAATTGCAGGAATCTCCCTGGCTTGAGGCGGTAGAGGAAGAATGCGCCAGGCAGGTGGCAAGTATTGAGTCTGTTGGTGAGCAACCAGAGTTTGCTTATCTGAAGATGCGAGGGGCCTGGGATCTTTCTGAAGAGCGTCAGTATCTTTTGCAGCAATTAGTCGTGTGGCGGGACAGGGAAGCGATAGAACGCAATATTCCGAAGAGCTGGGTGTTTAGTGATGCTCAACTGATAGAAGCGGCGAGAACATCACCAACAACACAGGGCGAGCTGTTCAAGTTGCCAAAAGTAAAGCCCAAGTCAGTAAAACGTTTTGGTGCTGAGTTGCTTCGTTTGCTGAGTGAGAGCGATAAGCATGTGCCACCAGGATTTCGTGTAATTGAGCGCCCCATTAAGGGTAAAGAGCTCGAATTTTATAAGAAAATCAAAAAGTTGGTTGAGTTGTCCTCTAAGAATGCGGGGCTCGATTCGCAATTGGTGGCTGGCCGTAAGCAGATGGAAGCATGGGTTATTCATTTTTGGCGTGAGCGGCAAACAACAATGCCAGAGTTATTGGAAGGTTGGAGAGGACCTTTGCTTGAGGAGGGTCTGAGCGACCTGATTAAATCGGCAATTCCAGAGTAGAGATTGGAAATGACAAGTTATACGAATGCGAAGAAGCGTTTCTGCAGCATTTACAAAAGTAGTAAGAAGGCAGAGATGTATTTATACGTCGATAGATCCCAGGATGTCAGCAAGTTGCCGGAGGCGCTTATGCTGGCGTTCGGCTCGCCAACAAAAGTGATGGATCTTGTGCTTACTCCCGAGAAGAAATTGGCGCGAGCCGATGCGGAGAAGGTGTTGGCCTCAATCGAAGAGCAGGATTTCTATTTGCAGATGCCTCCTACAGATCACGATGCAGAGTCGAATCTCGCGATGGCTCCAAGGGATTCATTGAATGGCTGATTCTCACGCGCCGTTTTGGGAGGTTAAAAAACTTGCCGAGATGAGCGCCTCAGAATGGGAGTCTTTATGCGACGGTTGTGCAAAATGTTGTTTGCATAAGCTTCAGGATGAAGAGACCGATGAGATATTTTATACCTCGGTGGCCTGTGCAAAGCTTGATTTGGAAACGTGTCGGTGCAGTGTTTATGAAGATCGTTTGAGATATGTGCCGGATTGTCTTGATCTGGTCCAGGAGAATCTTGAAGAGTTGGAATGGCTTCCTGATTCCTGTGCTTATCGATTGGTTTCAGAAGGGCGTGCCTTACCCCAATGGCATCATCTTGTTTCGGGCGAAAAAAATAGTGTGCACAAGGCCGGAATGTCGGTGCGTGGGCGAGTTGTCTCCGAGCATGATGTCGCGGAAGATGAGCTAGAGCTCTATATTATTGACGAGTTTAAGACGGAAAGTTAATCGTGATTTTTTTATCCTCCTATACCATTGCCTGGTTGGTTTATTTGTTGTCATCAATTGGTGCGATGATTGTTTTTTGGCGACTCACCCGCAATTTGAAGTGGCGCAGAACCAAAAGGGTGTTGCGCATTTGCGTTGCGGTCACTTTGCTTACTCCGATGAATATCGTTGCCGGGAGTTTGTGGTTGGCTCCGGCATTTCTTGTGGCAGCCTATGCGCTTGCTCAAGCTCATATGGAGACTGTCAATCAGGCGCTAACGGTCATGTCGGGTGCAGTTGGAGTCATGATTTTGGTGGTGCTGCTTGAGTCGGTTGGGCGGCGTTTGCTCGGATTGAGGTATGGAGAATGATTCAGACCGGAATCTACGAGCATTACAAGGGGCAACGCTACGAAGTGTTGGGTTTGGCGCGGCATAGTGAAACCGAAGAAGAGCTGGTTGTTTACAGGCCAATGTATGGCGAAAAGGGTTTGTGGGTTCGTCCGTATCAGATGTTTGTTGAAGACGTAACGATTAATGGTGAAGTGCAGCCTCGTTTTCGATATGTCGGTTAAGGAACTCTTTTTAAAACAATAAAATACAGCGCTTTTCTAATGTGAGTCGTTCAGACTTTCATTGTTCTTATTGAATTTTCTGCTATACCTAAACGTACTTAGTCAAAAAAGTTTTTTGCTTTCGCATGGAAGTGCTTCAAGGTGGCATGAATGGTACGCACGCTTCGTAATTTTGTTCGTTTGAGTTTTCGAGCACGCGCTCTTGTTATTCTATTTTCTCTCGCAGTGAGCACCCCTGGATTTGCTGAAGAAAATGCGACGCCAGATGTCAGGTTGGTGATTGATATCTCGGGAAGCATGAAGAAGAATGACCCTCAGAATTTGCGCATTCCTGCAGTCAATTTGCTCACCGAGCTGGTCCCGGAAGGTAGTCAGGCCGGCGTGTGGACCTTTGGCCAGTGGGTTAACAATCTGGTACGTTATCAGGTCGTAGATGATGCATGGCGCAGAATGGCGAAAGAGAAGGCGCAAGAGATTAACTCTGTCGCTTTGCGTACCAATATAGGTGCAGCTCTCGAAAAGGCCGCTGAAAATCTTGAAGAGGGGAAGCAATACCCGAATACACACTTCATTTTACTGACCGATGGTATGGTCGATATTGATAAGGATCCTGCTAAAAACGTTGCTGAACGAGAGCGTATTCTCGATACGATCCTTAAACGCATTACTGCAACGGGAGCACATATCCATACTGTTTCCCTGTCGAAGAATGCAGACAAGCCTTTGATGGACAAGTTGGCGATTGGCTCAGGCGGGCAATCTGCGTTGGCTGAGAGTTCTGATGACCTAAGTCGCGTATTTTTGCAGGCATTTGATCAGGCGGTGCCTCAAGAACAGGTGCCACTCGAGGGCAATGCCTTCGTGATTGACTCTAGTATTGAAGAGTTTACGGCGCTGGTCTTCAAGAAAGAGGGGGCAAAACCGGTTCGTTTAATGGCTCCGGATTTATCGACAATTGACGCTGCGACAACAAGCCAGGAAGTTCGCTGGTACAGTGATACGGGCTATGATTTGATTACTGTGTCTCAGCCTGATGAGGGTGAGTGGGTGATTGATGCCGATGTAGACCCTGATAACCGGGTTACCATCGTCAGTAATCTAAAAATGGAAGTGACTCCTTTGCCGAGCAATATTTTTGCAGGTGATGTACTGTCGGTAGATGCCAGCTTTTTAAATGAAGGGGAGGTGATCGTTGATCCCGACTTTCTTTCAATTCTTGATGTTGAGTTGGTTGTTACCAATGAGGCTGGAAAATCTGGAAAGCGTGCGATGGCTGTCACAGGGTCTGGTACTTTCTCAGAGACTATTTCCAAATTAAAAGAAGAAGGAACCTATCGTGTTGCGGTGGACGTTGACGGCAAAACGTTCAAACGGAGATTTGAGCAAGTCGTAAATTTGCGACCACCTTTTGATTTTGAATTATCTGCGCATGGTGGAGACCAGCCTCAACATAAATTGGTTGTGACCGCTTTAACACAGGATATAAATGTTGAGGAAACCAGTGTTTTTGCAAAGGTAAAGGCGCCTGATGGAACAAGTTTAATAAAGGCTGTTGAGCGTATTGACGGAAAACAGCAATGGGCATTGGCAGTCACTCCTGATGCCGGAGATGGAGTCTATAAAATAGCGGTCAAAGTGAAGTCGCAAAGTACTGAAGGCGCAGAAATAAGTCTTGCTCCCAAAGTATTTGATGTCGAGTTCCCGATCCCGCTAGGCGAAGCTAACATGATTGTCGCTGTGGAGCAGGAAGCGTCAGAGCCTGTGGAGGGTCTCGAAGACTCCGAGGTAGCTGATGAGCCTGAAGTCGCCGAGAGTATTGTCCCTGATCTTGCTGCAAGTGCGGAAACGGTTGAAGAACCAATTGTTGTAGAAGAAGCAGATAAGGCGGGTCCGGATTATGTTTTGTGGGGCTCTATTGCAGGTGGTGTTGTCTCGCTTCTGGCATTGATCGGGACACTTGTTTATTTCCTGAAGAAGAAAAAGGCTGCTCAAGAACCTGAAGAAGAGGTGATCACTGATTCGATCATGGATCAGCTAAACGATTCTTCACTGGATGATGTGGATTTTGACGCGGAAGCAGCACCAGAGCCAGAACCAGAGCCAGAA
>DAITOW010000175.1:0-6163 GCA_036833965.1 Oleiphilaceae bacterium | reverse complement strand
ACTTAAAAGAAGTTCTGCGCCTTTGGATGAATCTGTTGTGTTTGCGTTCATAGTTGCCCGGTTGGTCGTTGTTTTGTTTGATGTAATCACTGTTAGCATTGTTAATCTCCGAAAAAATTGAAGTAAGACTCTTTACGCTAACTAATGCAAAAGGTGTATCGATAAATTTAAAATATATATAAAACAACAATTTACAAGTGTTAGATTATCTAAATTCTTAAGACTTAGCGAATCATTCATGGCGAATGACGTTTTTTCGTCATCGCTCAAATACAAGTATAACCGGCCTCTGGGATTTCAAAACCGGGGTTTACAATTGTTCGCGAAGCTTGCAGTTTGTTAATTTCAGAGGCTATGGGAATGAAAAATTCTTTAGGTTTAGCGCCATCCGACTCAGGTCTCACAGCGTAAGACTAAGACCAATTTAAAGGGAGATACCATGTACCAAGCATATCAGGCACCCGCAGCAGGCGCGGCCTTGGAAAAAGTTGAACGAACAGAAGCAGAACTGGGCTCAGGACAAGTTGAGATAGAGGTCCTGTATTGTGGGATTTGCCATAGTGATCTGAGCATGCTGAACAACGAGTGGGGCATGAGCAGCTATCCGTTGGTTGCTGGTCACGAGGTGGTCGGTGTCATTAGTCGAGTTGGTGAGGGCGTAAATGCAGACCGAATTGGCACGCATGTCGGTCTTGGCTGGCAGTCCGGCTATTGCGGAGGATGCAAAAGTTGTCACACCGCCGATGAGAATTTGTGCTCAGCCGCCCAAGGAACGATTATCGGTCGCGACGGTGGTTTTGCTGACAAGGTGGTTGCAGATGCTGCGAGCGTCGTTGAAGTTCCTGACGGTATGGAGCTTTCGAAGGTTGGTCCGCTGATGTGTGGCGGAATTACTGTGTACAATCCGCTTGTTCAGTTCGATGTAAAGCCTACAGACAGAGTAGGGGTGATTGGAATTGGTGGACTGGGCCACCTTGGACTTAAATTTCTTCGTGCGTGGGGTTGTCACGTCACCGCATTTACAAGCTCTGAGTCAAAGCGCGACGAGGCAATGGCGCTTGGTGCACATGACATTATTAATTCTCGCGACCCAAACGCGCTTGAACAAGCTGTCGGTAGGTTCGATTTCATAATTTCGACCGTCAATGTGAAGCTGGATTGGAATGCCTATATCGCTACACTGGCACCGAAAGGGCGTTTACATTTTGTTGGTGCCACCACCGAGCCCCTGGATATTGGAGTTTTTCCACTTCTTTTAGGCCAGAAGTCTGTGTCAGCATCCCCGGTCGGAAGTCCATCAACAATAAGGCAGATGCTCGAGTTCGCAAAACGTCATGACATTGAACCGCAGGTCGAAATGTTCAGGATGGCCGAGGTTAATGATGCGTTGAAGCATTTGGAAGATGGTAAGGCGCGTTATCGAGTTGTACTCGACAACACGCAGCGCTAGGCCAGAGTTGTTCCTTTACCGGTGTGCCATGCGTCTTTCGAGCGCGGCTTAACCGGTAAAATCCTGAGCCAGTTTGGTAAGTTTGATGACTTCATTGAACTGGCGGTGTTGCTCTTCTTGTGCAGATTGAGCATTGGTGCAGGTGGCAACCGCTGAGTCCTGAATGGCGTGGACGTTACGGTTAATTTCCTCGCACACTGCGCTTTGTTCTTCGGTTGCCGAGGCAGACTGAAGCATCGCGTTGAGCGTTTCCTGAGTAAGATAAGTGATCTCTTCCAGGGAGGTTTTGGCGAGCTGTGATTGTTCAGAGGTTGAATTCGAGCTCTCAATGGTTTTCGTTACCAGCGCAACGGCTTCATCTACGCCTTCCTTAATGGAGGTAATCGCTTGTTGAATCTGTTCGGTGGTAGTCGATGTGCTATTAGCGAGATTTCGAACTTCATCAGCCACAACGGCGAAACCCCGGCCCTGTTCGCCTGCACGCGCGGCTTCTATTGCAGCATTTAACGCAAGCAGGTTGGTTTGTTCAGCAATGCCGTGAATGGATTGCACCAGGTTCGAAATCTGCTCACTGTTCTCACTGATTTGTTTCACTTGCTCAGAGGTTTTCTCAAGGTCTCCGGCAAGTTGGTTTACAAAGCCGGTAGTGGAGCTTACCTGATTTGATCCACTCGCTACCTGACTTTGCACAGATTGCATCAGTTCACTAACACTTTGGGTATTCTGGGAAACCTCGGCGATTGATGAAGACATCTCGTTAATCGCGGTTGCCAGCTGTTGAAGCTCAGCTTTTTGATGTGCGGTATGCTGTTCGGTTTCTTCCGCCATACGTACAGAGTTGCTAGCACCTCGTTCCAGATTGCGAGTGCTATCGACAACGCGCCAGAGCGCGGTTTCCAGTTTGTTGCGCATATAGATTCGACTCAACTCTATTGCGCCCAGTTCGTCCGCCCGGCCAGTGTAAATGTATTGTGCCAAAGGGTCGGTGTATAACGCCTTTGCATTGTCTGCCATTTGTCGAAGGTCGCTCGTGCCCACCCAGCTAACAATTGGAGCGAGCACCAGTGATAAAACTGTCATTGCAATGCCTAAAGTGGTTCCGCTTGAAATTGCGACAAAGAGAAGGGGCAGCAGACAGAGGTAGGCCATTGCTGTGATTTTAATGGCCATCGGCCAGTGCACCGGATGCGATGCTTGAAATGCAGGCTTGCCGGCATTGATTCGCTGGTAAGTGGATTCTGCCCGGTCTATTTGTTCTCTGCTTGGTTTGAAGCGAACGCTTTGAAGGTCCGGTTTTCCGTCAGTTTCCTCGCCGCTGGTCATAACAAATGCGTCGACCCAATAATGGTCGCCGTTTTTACAGCGGTTCTTAACAATTCCCATCCACGGTTTGCCAAGCGAGACTGTATCCCAGAGCATCTTAAAAGCGGCTTGTGGCATGTCCGGATGGCGAACGATGTTATGCGCCTGGCCTATCGAGTCCTCTTCACTGAAGCCGGAGATGTCAATGAAGTCCTTATTTATGTATTTGATGACACCTTTTGCCGTAGTCGTTGAGACGATTCGGCATGAGTCCGGATAATCAACGTTCTTTTGGGTGACGGGTCCATTCTTTCTCATGTAGCTCTCACTTCACTTTGCAATGTGAGAGCAATATTAGTTCAAATAATTTCTCGTGCTTAAAATATATGAAGCGATTGATGCGAATCAATTGCGGCATCTGTAAAGGCTGTAACTGCGGCTGCCGTCGGCGATATCGCTGGTGGGCTTGATCGTGTTTGCTCCCTGTTCAAAGGCCGCATTTCTTGCCAGTGTATTGAGCTCTTCCGCAATCGTCTCTTCACTACGGTCAATGCCGGCAATTTCGGATAATACTTTGACCTTGCTGTCACCGATCTTCTCGCAATTGTCAGTATCGTAACTCATGACAATGCGTTCGCTGCCCGGAATTGTATCTACAAAAGAGCAGCCGCTGAGTAATGAAAGCGAGAAAAAACAGCTTAAACCGAGAGCGATATGAGAGAGCTTTGACATAGTGACGTCTTCCTTGTTGTTTGTTTTGCTTAGTTAGTTGATATTAACAGGTCTTTGTCGATAATACCCCGCTAACTGATGTGATCGAAAAACTGGATTCAGGCGAACTATGGCACTTCAATTCGAGATTATTCCCGTTACACCTTTCGAGCAAAATTGTAGTTTGATTTGGTGTGATCAGACGAACAGGGGCGCCTTGATCGACCCGGGCGGTGATTTGCCGCGATTGCTAAGTAAGGTTGCGGAGTTGGACGTTGAGCTTGAGAAGATTATCCTCACGCATGCGCATATTGATCATGCTGGCGCCGTTGGCGAGCTTTCCTCCGGCCACTCCCTGCCAATAGAAGGGCCGCATAAGGAGGATGATTTCTGGATTCAGATGCTTCCTCAACAATCCCAGATGTTTGGTTTTCCGAAGGCGCAGACATTTCAGCCGACCCGCTGGCTTGAGCAGGATGATACGGTCACGGTGGGTAACGAGGTGCTCGAAGTGCTGCATTGTCCTGGCCATACGCCGGGCCATGTGGTGTTTTACTACCGTCCGTCTGGTTTGTTGTTTGTAGGGGATGTGTTGTTTCAGGGTTCAATTGGCAGAACAGATTTCCCGAAAGGCGACTACGATACCTTGTGCAAGTCAATTCGCGGTAAGCTTTGGCCTTTGGGTGATGAGGTGCGGTTTGTGCCTGGACATGGTCCGATGTCGACTATTGGACAGGAAATTAAAACAAACCCCTTTGTTGGTGGTTATGGCTAAGCATCCGGCAGGGCGCTTCCAATTTTTTAATGTAATTATTTGATACATACGGAAACTTTAATGACGCAAACAGTTCGCACGCGCATCGCGCCTTCGCCTACCGGAGATCCTCACGTTGGTACGGCTTATATTGCCCTTTTTAATATGTGTTTTGCAAAGCAGCACGGGGGGCAGTTTATCCTGCGTATTGAGGACACAGATCAGGCTCGATCTACTCCGGAGTCCGAAGCGCAAATACTCGAAGCGCTTCGCTGGCTAGGGCTGGATTGGGATGAGGGGCCGGACGTTGGGGGCGCATATGGTCCTTATCGTCAGAGCGAACGCAAAGATGATTATGCGGCCTACGCAGAGAAGTTGGTAAAAGAGGGCAAGGCGTTTTATTGCTTTCGTACGCCGGAAGAACTTGATGTTATTCGTGAAGAGCGAAAAGCAGCAGGTTTGAATCCAGGTATCAAGGGAAATCTGGAACTGTCCGCTGAGGAAGTCGAGCGGCGCTTGGCGGCAGGCGAGCCTTACGTCATACGCATGAAAGTGCCTGACGAGGGTGCTTGCGTTATTGAAGATATGTTACGCGGAACGATAGAGATTGATTGGGCACAAGTTGATTGCCAAATCCTTCTGAAAAGCGATGGTATGCCCACCTATCACCTTGCGAACGTTGTTGATGATCACTTGATGGCGATTACTCACGTTATCCGCGGTGAAGAGTGGATTAACTCTGCCCCGAAGCACCAGTTGCTATATGACTACTTTGGTTGGGAAATGCCGGTGCTTTGTCATATGCCGTTGTTGCGCAACCCGGATAAAAGCAAGCTGAGCAAGCGTAAAAACCCGACAAGTATTACGTATTATGAACGCGTTGGTTTTCTTCCTGAGGCAGTGACGAACTATTTGGGTCGCATGGGGTATTCCTTGCCTGACGAGCGCGAGAAGTTCTCGCTTGACGAGATGATCGAGAGTTTTGATATCAAACGAGTTTCGCTTGGCGGACCAATCTTTGATGTTGAAAAACTTAGCTGGTTAAACGGTTTATGGATTCGTGAAAATCTGGATGATGGCGAGTTCGCAACCCGCGCACAGCAATGGGCGTTTAATTCTGAATTCGTAAAACCAATGCTAGAGCACATCAAAGGCAGGGTAGAAACGTTTTCTGATATCGCTCCGTTAGCAGGGTTTATGTTCGCAGGTATGTTGAACGTTAGTGCGACGGATTTTGAGCATAAAAAACTGGATGACGGACAAGTTAAAAGGGTTCTTCAGTTTGCACTTTGGACGCTTGAGGCTCAGCGTCATTGGACCAAAGAGAATGTGTTTGCTGACGTAAAGGCGCTTTCAAAAGTCATGGAAATAAAATTGGGTGATTTTATGCAGCCTTTATTTGTTGCAATCGCCGGTACTCCAAACTCCTGGTCCGTCGTCGACTCTATGGTGATGCTGGGGCCTGATATGACGCGAGCGCGATTAAGGCACGCTCTTAATGTGTTGGAGGGCTTTTCCAAGAAGGAAGCCAAGCGTGTAGAAAAAGAATATCAGGCTGTTTTGGCTAAAATTTCGGCATAAATTACGGCTTGGAAATAAACCAAAGAAAAGCGCGAAAAACGGCTTGACTCACTTGGGGCGTTTCAATAATATACGCCCCCGTTGTGAGGCACTCGTGCCAACGGGGCCATAGCTCAGCTGGGAGAGCGCAACGCTGGCAGCGTTGAGGTCGACGGTTCGATCCCGTCTGGCTCCACCAACTTTTCCATTCGCGAGAGCGTGGTTAACAAGGTGAGTGTGGTACACAACTAACAGGCAATAAGTGCAAATTGTTTTAGCTATAATGTTCAAGGCAATGAACACAAAGAGTAGTAGTCTGTAGGACAAGTTTTGTCCCCTTCGTCTAGAGGCCTAGGACACCGCCCTTTCACGGCGGTAACAGGGGT
>DAITOW010000174.1:0-6204 GCA_036833965.1 Oleiphilaceae bacterium | reverse complement strand
GATCTACACCGGCAGTTCTCAATTGCTGAACACCGTCGTTTGTCAGTCGTATAAACTGCCCGTTTCCATACATCTCGGCCTCATAGGAAGGCTGATGGCTGAAAGTTCCGTCGACCCAAGCGATTGTTTCGCAGACTAATTTGCCCTTACTGTCAAAAAGCTCCAAAGGGCGTTCCGGGTTTCTTATCCAGCCTAGCCGCTGAGCCATATAGGGGCATAACGTCATCGTCTCGTCCCGCATACTTCCAAACATAGTGCCTGGGACTCGGCACACTAGTGCGCTGTCCTTTTCATCGTACAGCGGCTGAGGCTCGTCTCGAGAAAACAATTTTGGTAAACCCTCTAAACCAGCTTCGATATTGGCCAAGATCGGCAGGCGAAATTTGTCTGCTGACGATGTCACTCGAGAGGCACTCAGCGAAAAGTGTGTTTCCTCTGCCAAAATATGGCCGGCATTTGAGAAGCTTGATGTCATTAGTTGGCTGGGATCGTTTACCCACTTTTCACTATCGACGCCGCCGTACTCTTTTACTGGCATTTGCGGCCAATCGAGCCAATCCGGTCTTGGATGAGGCTCTGGCAACAAAATGGTGCTTGGGCCACCAATGTTTTCCCAGATTATTGGTATCACTCTTGAATCGATAGCCCCTGACCTCGACAATTCATCTATCAGTTTTCCGACGGCTCTGAGCGCTGCGTTGGCCATTGGCCGTCTATAGGGGAACGCAAGATCGAGGGAGCGCAATTTGGAAAGCATTTGCTTTTCTACGTCCGGACCGAATGCAGATTTGCCACCTTCTTCGGTCATAAACATGGCACACCTTCTGCGCAGCAGTTCTAAAGGGATGCCCGAAGCTTTGTGCACAAGGTTCAGTTGGAATTGGAGCACTGAAGTCCACGTCCAAGGGTCGTCAGACCACATTGCCCGCCCATCTGATAGCAAACCAGGAGGCGGGTCAAAATTCGACGCCTGCGAACCACCTAAAGGCTGCAAACTATAGAATGCAGGGAGATCTGTTTGCGGCGCTTCCGGGATTTCTTCACCCAGTTTGCGTAGGATCCTTTTCGACAACGCCGTAGTAACGTAGTCCGATTTAGTAAGCAGATCTCTGGCCTCATCAACTAGGGATTTCCTCAGCTGATGTTGATCAGCTAGACGTGAAGCTAATGCGACCGCTTCTCTATTTCCGTCGGGGAGAGGATGCAGAAACTCAAACACTTTTTCGAGCAACTCAGGATCACTAGCGAAGCTTGCAACGTCTGCTACAGCCTCACGAGCATGTAGAGTGACTTCTGGGCATCCCAAGTTGAAGCTTTGTGCCATGAGGAAGGCAAGAAGGTGGGATGCATTTTCTACGGCTGCGTTCTTCGAAACAGGCGCTGCCAATTGGAATTCTCTGTAGTTTTCTAAGTGAGTTTGGGTTTCATTCCAGTATTCGGAAGTTGGAATTTCATTGGAAACCAACTCCAATACCTCATCCAAATTGATGAACAGTGATCCCGCATCTGTTGCCCCTCGCGCGAGCTCGCTTGTGAGCGCGTCAAAGGCAGTATCCGCCGCACTCTCAGGAGAAAACTCTGCGATCAGCCGTTGCACTTCTAGCTTCTCGCCCCCCATGAAGCTTGACCAGTGACCGTTGACAGATGCTTGCTTGGCCTTTTCTAAGTATGTTTCAGCCAGAGGGCGCTTGCCACAAGTCATAAAGTACCGTGCGACAGCAACCATACACTTAGCACTTGCTTCAATTTGAGGCCGCTCTTCAAGAAATCCAAGAATCTCGGGCTCCGTCGCCTCAGAGATCAGCGTTTCCGCAGCTTTCGCATAGCTGTAGTCGACGCCACCACCGTAGGTGCTTTTGCCGTCACCGTAGGCAATGAGCTCGCTCAGGGAGCCGACATTTATTTCGCTTGAATATCCTTTTTCGCTGTTACTTTTTCGAGGTTCCCCATGCGTTATTTGTCGCAACTCTCTGGCCATCTGAGCCGCTTTCTGAAGCGACGGTTTCACTGCGTCGTGCATCTCAGGCGCATGCTCAACAACGGCTTCAAGAATGAGCTCGCGTTTTGACGGCGGGCACCAACGTTCAACGCTTTGAATGAGCACATCAATGGGCTGGGCTCGTTCCTGTTCGGACAAAAGCGGTAACGCAGTTTCAAGTAGACGAGGTAACCCGTCTTCAGCGAATGGCACAATCAATCGTGCGCTCGCGACTATGGCCAGCGGAGCGAGCGCTGGATCTCCTTTCACAACAGATACTAAGGCGGCTTCGAGAATTCCTGCCCAAGTGACTAGATCGCTATCTAGGAGCCTTGATACGATTCCAGCAGTCACCGAAGGACTAAACGAAAGTTCTTCAATAAGGCACCGATAGACCCTGTAAGCGGTACCCTTTCCTTCGGTTTCTTCCATGCCAAGGAGAAATTGCGCAAAAGAAAGCGCCCCATTTTCCATAACTTCGGGGCACTCATCGCATGCTTTCCGGTAGACCCACTTCCAGTAATCGTATTGTGGTTCTTTCTTGGCCCGCAACCAGTACCCAAAGGTCTGGTCATGCATCGCGCTCAGACTGCCTTTCGCGAGATCAGTTCGGCCAATACTACAGTATGCGCGTGCTACAGAAACGAAGAATTCTGCTGCTTCATGCGGCGTGTGGAAAAATTGCTCAGTATCTTCTACAGCCTTAATTCTATCCGCCGCTTGATCTGCATGACTGTCAATTTTGAAGGTGTTGGCAGCGAAAGCTAGTCGAAACCCATATGAGCCCGAAAAATTGCTGGCGTCATCATCCATGAGATTATCGATCAAAGATACAATGGCCTTCAGACACTCCTCTCCAGCATCGAAGGCGGCTTTCAGTACCTGATTTGCTATAATTGGAAGTGAAGCGAAGTACTTGTGGCCATCAAAATCCCCACGATCAGGCTTTGCTGAAGAAAAGTACAAGACGATCGTTCGGAGCTCGTTGGAGGTGACACCCGGAGTTTGCTGATCGGCTAATCCTCGCAACCGCCCCAACCGTCTCAAATTCGCATGCGCATTGGCCAGAAGCTTACTGGGCTCGAGCCGTTCTCTGCGAGGCTCTTCGGGCAACGCTATATCCAGTGAAGCGGCCAAGCGCTCTGTCTCGATTATCGCCATAGCAAGCTGCCGCATATCATGGCTCATGGCTTCTCGGTCTAGGCGGGGAACGATCAGACTTGCCGTCATCTCTTTTGCAAAACCTGTATCACCAAGCTTCAGCGCAAGTTGGGCTGCAGCTCGCCGCCAAGATTGATGCGCTGTGCTTAGTGAGCCGGAATTTTTCGCGAAAGTCAGAAGCTCCAGAGCCTGTCCAGTGTCACCGGATGCAAGTGATTGTTCCGCCGCATGAACAGCCAAAGTTGCGGATTCTTCATCGCTAAGCCCTAGGTGAGACTGCAAGCTGGCCAAGTCGTTGTCAGTGCCGTCACCTAGTATGCCCAACGCGAGATGAAATTTTAGCCGTCCAGAAGCCCAAGAATTGTCTTCATCATCCTGAGCACTGTGAGCGGGACGACGAATGACAAGGCCTTCTACGAGGCCGAGCAGCTTATCTACCGGCCTGAAACGGTGAGCACGCTCGATCCAGCCTTCTGCAAGATCCATTTGCTGATGGGGATCAAAGCCATCTTCGCCGTAAAATAGTTCTAAAGGCTCATTGGCCTCGAATAGTTGTCGAGCAATTTCGCGTTGTCCTGTGTCCCAAAAGTAGTCGACTAAGTGGAGCCAACCCTCGCTTGTATCGCCTGTTGCTAAGGCGTGATCGAAGGCTCGATCCGGTTCTTTCAGATCTTGCAGCAAATCGACGAAATCGATCTCGCTAACTGCTTCGAAGCGATAGCTCACCTCCTTATGGGTTAGTAGAGTTCTAAGGAGGGAAACTCGGTTTTTCGTTTCTTGAACAGCGCCGAAGACAAGGCGTAGATCTGTATAGACCTCCTCTTCAGGGCGCAGCGCCTTAATCGACTTTCTAAAATACGCCGCTTCACCCAGTTTGACCACATCATGATATTCGCGCGCGCGAAACAGATATCTAAGCCTATACCAGTGTTGAGTATCATCCGGCGGTGCATGGTCGGCGATAGACGCGAGCTTTGATTGAAACTCCGCGTCTACGGCTTCGTCGAATCTTCCAAAGCGGGTCGCGGTAGCTCGTGAGACAAACAATCGGAAGCTATTGTGGAAAATCGCAAGTCGATTGCCATCCGAGCGCTTTAGTAGAAAACCAGCATCGCGAAGGACAAGTTCAACGGTTTGATCACTTGTGACACTTGCAAGCTGCTCGCAAGATAGGTTCGCCTCCGCTCGGGCCAGTAGAGCCAGCGCAGGTTTTGCCTCTGCCGCTTGTTCGATCTTTTGCCAAACACGTTCGTATATTTGTTCGATGCTCTGCCCGAGACCATCCTGTCCCAGTATCCGTTTCGCATCTTCTTTCGTATCTACCGAGCTCAATGCCTCCACATAGTAACGTGCTGACAATGGATGCCCATCGCAGCAGTCGAACAGACTTGATCGATCTACAAAACTCGGCAGTCCGGCCTTATCGGCGAGTTCCGCTATAGCTCTCCTTGTGAGTGGCTCAATCGTGATCGTTCGGCGCTCTTGGCCCAGTTGTTGGAGGATTGTCGGAGCGATTCCTGGCAGTTCAAGCCGTTGAGTGCCCAGCACGATGAGAACGCCTTCTGGAATCGCACTGGCTGCCGGTAGCTCCTGAAGAAAACTGACTTGCGGTGTTTCTTCGCGGGGCACGTGATCAAGGCCATCAATTGCTATGATCGTTTTTCGTCCGGTCTTTTGGAATTCAGAGCTCGCGATGCCTAGTTGTCTACCGAACTCTTGCCGTAGTCCTGCTAAGCTATCGCTTCGATAGCGTGATCCTCCGATTCCTTGTGAATAGAGGTCTGCTATGGTGTCATTAAAAAACTCCACTGCTTCGGCGCGACCAAGCCCATGCCGCTTGTCAGGGTGGAAGGCCAAGTATCGTGCAACGCGGTATTCGCCAGTAGAATGCAGCTCCCGTTGCAAGAGTGTGGATTTTCCTGTGCCCGGCGGACCGACAAGAGCGATATATCCCGAATCGAGCTTACCAATCCGCTGTAGCAAGGCTGCAGTTGAGGCGCTTTCTTGATAATCCGAAGGCACTGGGAAGACGTGAGAGTTTCGTTGAGAAAGCCTCGACTGCCACCCTAGATGATTAATCAGATCGACCTCGGTCCAAATATCGCCTGGCGACGCATGTGCCACCAAACTGGGTAGCAGATTTCGGATTTCCTCGACTTTACCGCGATCATCCTGATTGAACGCTTCAATTTGATTTTTGACCAACGCCCTTTCGTCCTCGAAAGTCACCTTGCAGATGAAATCGAAAAACTGGACTTCGCTGAGCTGAGAGGTGGCCATCATTCGCGTCATTTGGTCAGACCAAATCGACGACTGTACAATCTCAGGCGTCAAGTCGCCTCGTGATATGAAGCGTGCGAACTCGGCGCTGTGACGTGCTCCTGAAGCATCCTCGTTGGCGAGATTTGTATCGTTTGTACTGAATAGTCCGGGAAATATGTAGGTCAAATGCACAGTCCGCTGAAACTGCTTTTCTAGCGATTTCCATGCATTCACCATCGAACTTAGAAAGTCAGCGTCGAGCTCTTTTTTGAGCGATACATACGTCGCATTGTGCTCGCTTTTGATTTGCACTGCCTCGATATGTGATCCTGACAGGATGACCAGATCATCAAAAACACCCGCCTCTTCTGACAATAGGCACAGGCTCTCGATAGCGCCTTCAGCCATGAACCGATATATCCGTGCAGCAGAATACTCATATTGTTTCTGGTAGCCACGAATGGCAGCTTGTTCGCCGGAGGACGGTGCACGTTTCACTTTTGTCATTTGGACTCCTTCAAACTGCTCAACTCTAGATACGTGCTCAGGTGTGTTATAGCTATCGCTTATCGACCGCGGCTTGGCTCTCTCTGTTTCTGATTGTCTATGATGCTGGATCGGCGACGCCGACTTCGTCCGCGATGTTTGATTTAGACCACGCCCAGAGCTCGCGCTCGCAGCGAACGTCGGCAATGAGGGCTGCAACTGCAGCATCCAAGCGAGGTGCTGGGAGTCCGGTATGGGCCGTTCGCACCCCCAGTCTGCCGCTCAGACTGCGACTTTGCAAAGGTCACTTTCTGCGC
>DAITOW010000173.1:0-6246 GCA_036833965.1 Oleiphilaceae bacterium | reverse complement strand
TTCGTAAGTATTACCTAATTGTAGCGCAACATCCGTTTTCTCAACACGTAAACGGCCATCGACCCGATGCATGCTCAGCGTTACTTGTGCAGAGACCTCTCCAGGGTCGCCTTTAAACTTGCGAACGGCAAACATCAGGCTTGCTGCCAGACAGTTCGCTACTGATGCCGCTAGCAGGCGCGAGGGGTTTGGGCCTTCCCCCTGGCCGAGAGGTTCAGGTTCATCGGTAATGATTTTTCCAAACTCCCCAAAGTCAATTTCAAAGACATAATTCTCAAGAAGTTTCATGCCAAAACTGATGCTTGGATGTGCCTGATCGCTTGCTGCCATTGGGTGGGTCTCTCTTAAAATGCGTTATCGCTCTAATATGAACAAGTCTTCATGTGCTTGGCAAGTATTTCAAGACGAATGTCCTAAACTTATAGGAATGTGCTCAAAGCTGCCTCGGTTTTAAAGCAATCGGATAAAGATGTTTCGGATGCGGCTATTTTGGATGTAGATAGATGTCAGATATAAACCAGCTCATAAACAATGCGCGAAGCAATGAAATGATTGCCCGCAACTTGTTTGAGATTGAGACGGAGATAATGAATATTACCCGCTGCGCAGACTTTTTTGAGCAGTTGCTGGTGATGGTTCGAGAGAAGTTTTCGATTGAACACGCTTGGGTAGCTGTTGCCGATATACCTGCAAACGCACATTTTATAGAGAGCCTTGAGGCGATTGACTCGGAAGAGCCTGTATTCAGAAAGTTGGCGATGATCGATTTTCTGCAAATTACCCAGAGTGCAAAAGAACCCATCTTGAAGAACGAGCGCATTGCGCAGCTCAGGGCTATGATTCCCAAGCCGGTATTGCCAATGCTGCAGTCGCTGGCGATTCTTCCGCTGATTATTGAGAAAAAAGTGGTAGGGGCCCTGGTGCTAGGCTCCCCGGATAAGCAGCGCTATTCTCCGGACAAGGATCATTTCTTTCTTCAACAGCTGGCGGTTAAAGTTTCTCTCTCCCTAATTGGCGTCTGGGCGCGGGAACGCGTCAGTTTTCTTGCAACCCGCGATCCACTTACACATCTTCGTAACCGTCGGGAGCTTGAGGAAAGCCTGGAGCAGGAGCTGAGCCGCCATCAGCGTCAGCGTGAACATCTTGCTCTCATGTTTATTGATTGTGATGACTTCAAGCTGGTGAATGATACCTATGGTCATGAGATGGGGGATCTCTATCTCAAGCATGTCGCCAATTTGTTGATGGAGATGACGCGCAAGAGCGATTTGGTGTTTCGATTTGCCGGAGATGAGTTTGTGGTATTGCTCCCTCACCAAAAGCAAGAGGGCGCCGGGATAATTGCGGGAAGGATCAAGGAACAGCTGGAGGCGACACCCCTCAAGGCAGATGGTCAGAATATTCCTGTAAAACTGAGTTTTGGCGTGGTCTCTACAGAAGCCATTCGAAGCTTCGATTCAAAAGCATTGTTGAAAGCAGCTGATCAAAAGCTCTATGAAATGAAGGCTCTTAAACCGAAGGCGAGACGCGCGGCAGAAGAGCAGAGTGCCTAGTTTGCCTGCCGGTATTGCTCGGGCGTTTGGTCAGTCCAGCGTTTAAAACTTCTGAAGAAGCAACGTTCATCCTGATAACCCAGGTTATGGGCAATTTCCGTTGTTGATAATTTTGTTTGGGAGAGAAAGTTGATTGCCCGTTCTTTCCTTGCGGCGTCAAGCAGCGCACGATAGCTGGCGCCTGTACCGGCAAGATGCCGCTGTAAACTTCTCTCGGACATTGCAAATTCCTGTGCGATCAATTCTTTGCTGGCGATGCCAAGTTGCAAGTGCGCACGAATAGAGCGTAAAACCTGTTCATCAAAAACCTCTCCTTCCAGATGTAGACGGGAAAGTTCGGTTCTAGCCTTGCCTTCAAGTGTTCTTCCTTCGACCACAGAGCCGTTTTGATAAGCATGACCGCGCAGCTCAAGCTTGAGGTGCCTGACATCCAGCTCGATGCTATCGCGGTTTTGTTCAAAGAATACCGGACAGTCGAAAACTCTCTCGTAATGAGCGCGAAATTCCGCCGCCGGTTCAATCCTTCTCAAATACACCGCCTTTGCCCGGGTACGGCTGTTGGTTAGCCAGCGGGCATAGAGCGTCCAGCTTGCCAATACATTGTCGATCATATGGGGTACGACGGCAGGGTCAGTATAATTACAATGCCAGTTGAGAGAGAGACTTGTGCTTGAGCGTTCGATCTGGGTAATTCCCATGTCGCCAACCAGTCGCTCAAACAAGGGGATGCGCTCAATCGCCTCACCAAGTGTCTTGCTTCGTTCTGCGATGGTGCCAAGCAAACTGTAGGAATGCGTCTGAACATAGAGCGCGCTGCCAAGCCCTAAAGTGGGGTCGCAGGCGAGCTCGATGAGTTTGCCGAGAAAAAGCTGGAACTGTTCGCCTGTAATCCTCCCTTCTTCAGACTGCTCGATGTTTTGGGTCAAGCCCATTTCTCTCAGGATCGGTGCGGTCTTCAGTTTGCGAGCTTCGGCATAGCGGAGGTATTGTTTGAGTGCGGCAATTGACGCAAAGCCAAGATGTTTCAAAGGCGGCTCGCAAAGAAATAGAGTTGTCCGAAAATGTCAGTGCTATTTTAGCCCAAGAATTTATGATGCGTGAATCATGATTGAAAACTAATTTTTTGATAGGTGGAAAAATGCGACGTTGGAACGGCTGGGGCGATGAAGAAAACAAGATGGATTTGCCTGAAACCGGCGATCAGTTTTTGGCTGAGTATGTCGGAGAGGCAAAGCCTCTGGCAGATGCAAGTCTGGAATCGGTATTGGCACAGGTGCCAGAGTCGCGTTTACCTGAACACCCCCTGATTTCGAAAGACCCGGAAGTGCGTTTACGCCATGCTCGAGGTCAAAGTCTGCCCGATTGGCTGGCGATGCGCAGCGGTAAGTTCGAGTTTTTCCCTGACGGGGTGGCACTCCCTGAAACACGGGAAGAAGTTGCTGAACTGGTCAATTTCGCTTACGAGAACGATATCGTGCTGATCCCCTATGGTGGTGGCACAAGTGTGGCCGGGCACATCAATCCCTTCGAATCAGATAAGCCGATTTTGACCCTGGCGTTGACGCGCATGTGCCGACTGACTGATCTGGATGATGCCAGTTTGATAGCCACCTTTGGTGCGGGTACTCCGGGTCCTCTTGTCGAGTCTCAACTGCGTGCAACGGGCTATACCCTCGGGCATTACCCGCAGAGCTTTGAATTGTCGACTGTGGGTGGATGGGTCGCAAGCCGCTCCAGTGGCCAGCAGTCTCTTCGCTATGGGCGAATCGAGCAGATGTTTGCTGGCGGAAGTATCGAAACACCCAGGGGGCGTTTGGAAATTCCAACCATTCCTGCTTCTTCAGCGGGACCAGATGTTCGCGAGATGATCCTTGGCTCGGAAGGTCGCATGGGTGTAATCAGCGAAGTGAAGGTACGGGTAACACCTCAGCCGATTCAGGAAGACTTCTACGTCTTGTTCTTTCCTTCATGGGCTCAGGCGAAAGCGGCAGCGCGGCACTTGGTGCAATCCAAGGTTCAACTGTCGATGCTGCGTTTGAGTAATGCGATTGAAACCACAACCCAATTGGCCTTAGCCGGACATCCCGGTCAAATCGCCTTGCTCGAGAAGTATTTGGCATGGCGCGGAGCAGGGGAAGGCAAATGTATGATGACCTTGGGTATCACAGGATTGCCTGATCAGTGCCGTTCTGCGCATCGTTTGATGAAGCGTATGACCCGACCGCTAGGTGGCGTCTATACAGGGAGCTTCCTCGGCAAGAAGTGGGCGAAGAAGCGTTTCACAATGCCTTACCTGCGTGAGGCGCTTTGGGAAAAAGGCTACGTGGTCGATACGTTGGAAACCTCAACGGACTGGAGCAACGTGGATCATCTGCTTGCAACGATTGAGGGTAGCTTGCGTGGCGCCTTGGAAGAAAAGGGAGAGAAAGTGCACGTGTTTACGCACTTGTCGCACTTCTATTCCCAGGGTTCAAGCATCTACACGACTTATGTATTCAGAGCTGCCGATACATACGAAGAGACGCTGCAGCGCTGGCGCAAGCTAAAAACAACGACATCAGAGCTGATTGTGAACAATGGCGGAACGATCAGCCATCAGCACGGTGTTGGTAAGGATCACGCCCCGTATTTGCCGACAGAAAAAGGCGCGTTGGCAATGAGTATGATTGAGACCGTGTGCAAACATATGGATGAAAAAGGCTTGTTGAATCCGGGCACTTTGCTCATGGATGACAGTCGGGAAAGCGCCGGCTCATCGGAACGTACTGAGGCTTAATATGGCGCAGTCCTACTGGGGGCCCGCGTGGCGTGCTGAAAAGATTGAGGCACTGAAAGCGGACGAGACCGAGTTTGATCTAATTGTGATTGGTGGCGGGATCACTGGAGCGGGAATCTACAGAGAGGCCTGCGCTAGAGGCTTGACCGTATTGCTGGTTGAGCAGAAAGATTTCGCCTGGGGTACCTCGTCCCGCTCATCAAAAATGGTGCACGGCGGTTTACGCTATCTTGGCAAAGGGCAGTTTGGCCTGGCAAAGGACTCGGTAACAGAACGTCAGAACCTGATGAGTCAGTTAAAGGGTCTGGTCGATCCTTTGCCGTTTTTGATGGGGCACTATAAAGGCGGTTTTCCTGGTCCCTGGATCTTCGACAAGCTACTCGCGATTTACGATTTTTTTGCCGGGAAAAAGTATCGGGGCTTCGTTAAGGAACATGTCCGAGACTACTGGGCACCCGGAATGACTCAGGCCAATTTGCTGGGCGTTACCCGCTTTATGGATGCAGTAACAGATGATGCGCGACTGGTGATGCGTGTTCTGGATGACGGCAACCGGCAGGGTGGAGTGGCCATTAATTATCTCAAGGCCACTGAGCTACTCAGGGGTGCGGGTGACTTTGGCAAGATCACCGGTGTTCGTTTGCTGGATGATGTCTCGCAAGAAGTGTTTTCGGTGCGCGCAAGTGCCGTCGTGAATGCGACTGGTGCCTGGACCGATGAGCTGCGGCAAAAGCTCGGGCACAAAAAGCACATTCGTCCTCTGCGAGGGAGCCACCTTGTTGTGCCCTTCTGGCGTTTGCCGGTTTCATTTTCTGTTAGCTTTTTTCATCCTCAGGACAAGCGTCCGGTCTTCGTCTTTCCATGGGAAGGGCAGACCGTGATTGGAACGACCGATCTGGACCATCAGTCCGGTTTGGGTAAAGAGGCGAATATAAGCAGTGAAGAGCTCGCTTATCTTCTCGAGGCGGCGAATCATCAATTCTCGAAAGCAGAGTTGGTGGTTGCTGATGTTATTGCTTCATGGGCTGGTGTGCGCCCCGTGGTGGTTGATGGCTATGACGATTCCGAGTCGGTTGCGCAGGCAAAGCCTTCGGATGAAAAGCGCGAACACATGATCTGGGATGATCAGGGCTGTGTGAGTATTGCTGGTGGCAAGTTGACGACCTTTCGGCTGCTGGCGATGGAGGTGTTGCAAGCGGCTCAGCCCTATCTTTCGAACAAGCTCTCAAGAGAGGATCTGGAACAGCCCACAGATTTTGAACAGGTGCCTGCGGCGCAGAGTCTGTATCCGCGTATAAATCTAAGCGTTTCTCTTCAACAGCGCTTGATAGGGCGCTACGGACCGAACGCACAGGAGCTGATTTCCAGTGCGAATGAGGGTGACCTGAAGAGTCTCGGCAATAGCGATACGCTGTTGCAGGAGCTTATCTGGGCTTGCCTGAATGAGAGTGTGACGCATCTGGATGATCTGTTATTACGGCGCGTACGTCTTGGCATGCTTCAGCCTGAAGGCGCGCGTTTGATCATCGAGCCACATGCAGAGCGCTTGCGTGCAGAGCTGGGTTGGTCACCAGAACGATGGCAGGAAGAGTGGCAGCGATATCTCGAGATCGTTCAGGATTTTTACAGCGTTCCAACTGACAATGAACAAGGCGGCGTTGAAAAAGACGGCGACGCAAAAGGTGAGAGCGAGAGTAGGGAGAATGGTCATGACTGAGCAAACCCTTCTGGCAATCGATAATGGAACGCAATCCGTCCGTGCTTTGCTTTTCGACAGGAAGGGCAATTTACTCGCCAAAGGTAAGCGTGAGATTGAGCCCTACTTTTCAAAACATCCCGGTTGGGCTGAGCAGGAGCCGTGGGTTTATTGGGATGCGCTTGTTGAAGCCTGCACCGAGCTTTGGGCTGATATGGAAG
>DAITOW010000172.1:0-6255 GCA_036833965.1 Oleiphilaceae bacterium | reverse complement strand
AGCCTCAGGCGCTTCAGGAATTGAATGATATTCTCGAGAAACAGTTCTCTGGCAACACCGCAACCGCAACCAGCAAGATCGGTGGTATCAAATGTGCGGCTAACATCATGAACTTCATGGAATCATCGATTGAGGGTGATCTCATGGATAGCATTAAAGAGATCGATGCAGATCTTGGTAATGAAATCGAAGAGTTGATGTTTGTGTTCGATAACTTGAAAGACGTTGATGATCGTGGCGTGCAGACCTTGTTGCGTGAAGTTTCGAGTGAAGTTCTTATTGTTGCCCTGAAGGGTGCAGATACAGAGTTGCAGGAGAAAATATTCAATAACATGTCCAAGCGTGCAGCCGAACTTCTTAGAGATGACCTTGAAGCAAAAGGTCCGGTTAAGGTATCGGAGGTTGAAGCCGCGCAGAAAGATATTCTTACCATCGCCCGCCGTTTGGCAGATTCCGGAGAGATTGTTCTCGGAGGCGGTGGTGAAGAAATGATCTAGGCTTGATGCATGAGTGAGCAAAAAGAGAAAGACGCTACCAAGCCAACGTCCGAAATGACAGCCTATGAGCGTTGGGAATTGCCCAGTCTCTCAGGTGGTGAACCATCAGGGAGGCCCACGCGTCCGGAGACTGTGAAGCCGCTTACTGCAAATGATCTGGAGCAAATACGTCAGGAAGCCTATCAGGATGGATTTAATCAGGGGCAACGTGAAGGTCAGAAGCAGGGTGTTGAGGAAGGGCGTAAGGTCGGTCTCGAGAAGGGCAAGGAAGAGGGGCTCCGTATTGGGCAGGAACAGGCCAAAATTGCTCTACAGGCAGACAAGCAAGCACTTGAATCCCTTTGCTCGAGTTTGCTCAAGCCAATAGAAGAGCAGCGCGAAGCGGTTGAACAGGTATTGTTGAACACAACACTCGCACTGGTTCGTTCTGTTATCCATGCCGAGATTGGCATGAACAGCGAAGTGATAAAGCAAGCTCTGATTCGCTGTATTGATAGCCTTCCCAAACACGCTAACGATGTCTGTATCCAGCTTAATCCGCAAGATCTTTTGCATGCCAAAGAGCTTATTCAAGCGCTGGCGCCTCAAGCGACGGTGCGGCCCGATGCTGCTATTGCAAGAGGTGGTTGTGTCGTCGAGACCAGTGACCAGGTGCTCGATTTTACTGTCGAAAAACGCTACCAGTTGGCCGTACAGGCGATGTTAATGGATGCCGCGAAGTCACAGAATTTCGAAGTCCATCAAGAGACGCCGGAATCATTGCAGTCCCATACGGATTATTCAAACCAGCTTCTTCAGGAAGGTGAGCGTCAGGCTGTGCTCGAACAGCAGCAAACTGCTTCGGATTCCAAATCCGATGTTCAGCCGGTTAATGCCGAACAAGAAAAGACATCCTCAGAGAACCAAGCCCAAAAAGACAATCCCGGCGCGCAAACTGATCCGAGTTCAGGAGGCGGGCAATGAGCGATTTGCTTCAGCGTCTGGAAGATTATCAGCGAGCGGCTCAAGGTTTGAATGCGGTGCAACCTGAAACAAGTGGTCGTTTAACGAGGATGATTGGACTAACACTGGAAGCGCAAGGCTGTCAGGTTGTGGTTGGTGATCGCTGCGTGATTGAAGGCGCGAACCAGGAAAAAATCGAAGCGGAAGTGGTCGGGTTTGATGGCAGCAAAACCTTTTTGATGCCCCTGGCTGCAATCAAGGGATTTAAGCCGGGTGCAAAAGTCACACCTCTTGCAAATACCAGCGATGTGCCGGTCGGTATGGGCTTGTTGGGGCGGGTGCTAAATGGCAGTGGAGTTCCGATTGACGGTAAAGGCGAATTGGCGGCGGATCATTATGTGCCCGCAAATGCTGACGCGATTAATCCGTTGGAACGAGCGCCGATCAGAGCGCCCCTGGATGTTGGAATCAAAGCGATAAATGCACTTCTTTCTGTGGGCATCGGACAGCGTCTTGGGTTGTTTGCAGGGAGTGGTGTCGGTAAAAGTATGCTGCTTGGCATGATGACGCGCTTTACCAATGCAGACGTTGTGGTTGTCGGCCTGATCGGCGAGCGTGGTCGAGAAGTTAAAGAATTCATCGAGGATATTCTGGGTGAACAGGGATTGAAGCGCGCCGTTGTGGTCGCCTCTCCAGCGGATGATTCGCCCTTGATGCGGATGCGCGCTTCCGCGCTTTGTACGCGCATTGCGGAATATTACCGGGATCAGGGACTTCGTGTGTTACTGCTGATGGACTCGCTTACCCGTTATGCACAAGCGCAGCGGGAAATAGCACTCTCGGTTGGTGAACCTCCGGCTACCAAAGGCTATCCGCCATCGGTATTTGCCAAAATTCCCCAGCTTGTTGAACGTGCCGGTAATGGTGTGGAGGGTGGCGGTTCAATCACTGCTTTTTATACCGTCTTGACCGAAGGGGATGATCAACAGGACCCAATTGCCGATGCTGCCCGGGCAATACTGGATGGACACATCGTCCTGTCGCGGAGTTTGGCGGAAGAGGGGCATTACCCTGCAATTGATGTCGAGGCTTCAATTAGTCGAGTTATGCCGCAAGTAACCGACCCACAGCACTTCAAAGAGGCGCAAAGGTTTAAACAGCTGTTGGCGAAATATCAACAGGCCAGAGATCTCATTTCGGTTGGCGCTTACGCTGCCGGTTCTGACCCGGATACAGATTTTGCGATCGATCGAATCGAGAGGATGCGGCAGTTCTTGCGACAAGGTCTTAACGACCGGGCAACGTCGCAAGTATCTATTGGTCAGTTGCGCAATGTGATCGCACCTGAGCCTGAAACCTCTGCAGGATAGCCTGAATCATGTCTGATCTGACTAAGATTAAACGCATGGGACTGTTGGTGCGGCTTGCTAAAAATAATGAGGATGAAAGAAGCAAGCATTTAAAACAGGCGCGGGAAACATTGGATGCCGCCAAGTCGCAACTTGTTAATCTGCAAGAATATAAAGCTAATTATCTGCAAAATCTGCGTGGCAAGATGTCCGGCGCTGCTAATCCTTACAACCTTTCCAGTTATCAGCAATTTGTTGCGCAACTTGCGGATGCAATATCCGAGCAGGAAAAAGTAGTGAAGCAAACTGAAGTCTTTTTTGCCAAAGTGCGTGATCTGTGGGTGCATGCCAGGGAAAAGCGTCTCTCCTTGGAGCGACTGCGAGATGATGCTGCTCGGCAGTATGAACAACAGCGCGAAAAGAAAGAAGAGGCGCGTATCCTGGACGATTTTGTCGCGAACAAGTACCGCTGATTGCTTACGTTTCGAACTTGATTCTGCCACAGAGCAGGGATGTTGAAATGCTCGGTATTTCATCTGCCCGTTTAGTCTGCGTCTGAGTTTGGGCGCATCTCCTGATAATTCAAAATCCTCTAACAAATTTCTATTTATAACCTAATTTTCTAAGCCGGCGCTTTGCTGAACGTGCATTTACAAAAAACCAAACTACATTAGTGGGGTCGCACCTAGCATTGTTTGCATAGGTGAGACACGAAAATGGGCAAGTGTAGAGGTGTTACGTGTCAGAAAATGAACTTGTTTTGGAAGGTGCTTTGACGATCGCGAAAGCGGAGACATTGCATCACCAGTTAGAAGCTCTTCTCCAGGAACAGCCCAAAATTTGTATCAATGCGAACGCGGTTGAGCGAGCAGATACGTCAATTATTCAGTTGTTTTCCTCCTTGTGCGATACGGCTGACAACCTGAATGTTGATGTGCAGATACTCGCTTCGGATGGACTCAGGGAGTGCACGACCTTGTTGGGCTTTAGTGGTCTGACAGAGCGATACGTGTAAGAAATCAGACGAAATGATTCGTGCAGACACGCACGGGAATAAGATAGAGGTTAATACATGGCGACGATATTAGCTGTTGATGACTCTGCATCGATGCGACAAATGGTTGCATTTACGCTCAAGGGCGCAGGTTTTGATGTTATCGAAGCGGGGGACGGGCAGGAAGCTTTGGACAAGGCCAAAAATGCAACCGTTGATTTGGTTCTTTCCGACGTCAACATGCCGGTCATGGATGGGATCGAGCTGGTAAAGAATCTGCGCACTCTGCCCGAATACAAATTTACTCCAATTTTGATGCTAACAACGGAGTCTGCAGGCGATAAAAAGTCTGAAGGCAAAAATGCTGGCGCAACAGGTTGGCTGGTAAAACCATTTAATCCGGATCAGCTGTTAGCCACCATTAAAAAGGTGATGGGTTAGTCACTGACGAGCTTAGAGGTACACCATGAGCGTAGATCTTAGCCAGTTTCACCAGGTCTTTTTCGAAGAGAGTAATGAAGGGCTTGATATCATGGAGTCGGCGCTACTGGACTTGGATCCGGCGGCTCTCGACTCGGAGCGTATCGACGAGATTTTTCGTGCTGCCCATTCGATCAAGGGCGGAAGTGGTACGTTTGGCTTTCAACAAATCGCCGACTTTACACACGTCGTCGAAACCCTTCTCGATCTGATTCGCTCAGATCAATTCGACATTAAATCAGAACATGTTGATCTGTTTCTTCGTTCGGTCGACTGTATTCGTACAATGATCTCCCAAATTGAGGATGGTCAGGAATGTGATTCAACGTTAGCGGGCACTCTTAAAGCGGAATTTGAAGCCATATTAGATGCGCGAGATGGCGGTGGAGATGCGCCAGCTTCAAGCAAGGTGATCGATGGTGACGACGGCTCGGGTGCGAAAGGCTGGCAAATCTATTTCAGGCCCGATGCGGACATACTCCGAACAGGCAATGAGCCTGTGCGCATGTTTCGCGAGTTACAGGAACTTGGACCAATTGAGGTTCAGGTTGACGCATCTGCCGTACCACAAATTACCGGCCTGGAACCGGAGTCATGTTATCTGGCCTGGAATATCTCGCTTTTTGCTGACGTCGAAAAGGCAAAGGTCGAAGAAGTCTTTGAGTGGGTGGTGGATGAGTCAGAGTTGACGATTGACCCCATCGATTTGAGTGGCATTGTTGCTGAAGACCAAGCGCCTGCTGATACTGCTGCTTCCGCTGGTCAAGAGCCTTCGTCCGATCAAGAGCATTTAGTAGAGCCCTCAGTTCCGGAACAGCCTGCAGCAGCTACTATTTCTGCAGAGGCTCCAACGCCCATTACCAAAGCCGAGCCAAAATCCGAACAAAAAGCCAAGCGTGAAGCAAAACCCGAAAGTGCTTCTATTCGTGTAGGAACGGACAAAGTAGATAGTCTGATCAACATGGTCGGCGAGCTTGTTATCACGCAATCCATGCTGGGTGAGCTGGGCCGTAATTTTACGGTTGATCGATTGCCACGCTTGCTGGAAGGTCTCGATCAGCTGAACAACCATACCCGAGAGCTGCAAGAGAGCGTAATGCGCATCCGTATGTTGCCGATCAGTTTTGCGTTCTCACGATTTCCGCGTTTGGTTCATGATACAAGTAAGACCTTGAATAAGAAGGTTGAGTTGGAACTGTTGGGTGAGCAAACAGAGTTGGATAAAACCGTCATGGAGCGCATCGGGGATCCTCTTGTGCATCTGGTTCGAAACTCTCTCGATCATGGAATCGAATCGCCCGAAGCTCGTGTTGCGGCTGGTAAGGACGAGATGGGCAAAATTACGCTTAATGCCTTCCATCAGGGCGGCAACATTGTCATCCAGATCATCGATGACGGTGCCGGACTCAACAAAGACCGAATTCTAGCCAAGGCGATTGAGAATGGTTTGGTCAAGGAAAGCGATAATCTTAGTGATGATCAGATTCACGATTTGATTTTCAAGGCAGGCTTTTCCACCGCCGCAGAGATTACCGATATCTCCGGTCGTGGTGTGGGAATGGATGTCGTTCGCAGAAATATTCAGGAACTGAATGGTTCGGTGGAAGTGGAGTCGAAGGAGGGTCAAGGTAGTACCTTTACCATTCGCTTGCCATTAACGCTCGCTATTCTGGACGGTCAGCTCATTCGTGTGGGCAGCGATGTCTATATTTTCCCTCTTGTCTCTATTGTCGAGTCAATTCAGACCTACGATCAGATGATTCATCGCGTATCGTCAGGGTGCGAGGTACTTCGCCTGCGAGATGAATACGTTCCTATCGTTCGCCTTTGGGACATTTTCAATATCAAACCGGACTCCGAAAAACTTGAGGATGGTCTTTTGGTAGTGGTTGAGGGTGACAACATGAAGGTCGCTGTTTTGGTCGATGACCTGTTGGCACAGCAACAAGTAGTTATTAAGAGTTTGCAGGAAAATTATCGCTCGGTAGAAGGT
>DAITOW010000171.1:0-6299 GCA_036833965.1 Oleiphilaceae bacterium | reverse complement strand
AGTACATCCTTAATCGTCTACCAGACATCAACAAGATGGTAAAAGATGCTGAAGCTGAAATTCCGCAGAAGTACTGGATCAAAACTGACGATGAGACTAAAGCTGCGTTGCAAAAATTCCAGCTAGAAATCCGTTCTGCACTTCGTGAAGAGGGTGTTCTAGATCCTAAAGCACTTAGCTTGCTTTGGAAGATTCGTTGCTCTGTAGATCCTTCTCGTGGTGAGTGTTCAGCACCTAAAGATCAACGCTTCTAATTTTGCGTTAATCTGAGTAGAAGAAAGGCCGGCTTTTTAGTCGGCCTTTTTCGTTTTTTTCGGGCAATCAACGATTTAGCAGTAGTCCAAAATAATTTATAATTCTCGTTTTACTCTAGGTTATTTTCAGTTCGATGAATGCCGCCCTGATACAGGTAAATGATTTGTTTTGTGAGCGAGATGATCGAGTCCTTTTTGAGGGGCTTTCGTTCGATCTTTTTTCTGGCGAGCTTGTACATGTCAAAGGGGTAAACGGCGCTGGGAAAAGTACCTTGTTGCGCTGTCTGGCGGGTCTTTACTCCGATTTTACCGGCGATATTTCACGAGCATTACCCTTGGCCGGTATCAAATACTTCGGACACAAGATAAACGTGAAGCGTAACCTCACTGCGATTGAAAATCTTGATCTTTTCTCTTTGTTCAGTGTCCCTGGTGAACTCGATGCGGAGCGCGCGTTGAGTGATGTTGGGCTCGCGGGTTATGAGCATGTTTTGTGCAGCGATATGTCGGAGGGACAAAGACGACGTGTTGCACTCGCTTCCGTACTAATGTCCGGCTCAAAAGTTTGCTTGTTGGATGAGCCATTTTCTTCACTTGATGTTGAGGGTGTCCGTTTTCTCGAGAAATTTCTGGTTTCACTTGCGTCTCGTGACCGTCTTGTGGTGTTTACCAGTCACCATCAGTTTGAGCATGAGAGAGTGCGTGTTTTGCTTCTGGGAGAAGACAGTGCCTGATTCGGCGAATCTCTCGCAGTCTACTGTCCATGTCTTGAGGAAGGTCATCGTTTCCGAGTGGCGGATCTCGTTACGCAGCAAACAAGAACTGTTCAACGGTCTGATGTTTTTCGTGATGGTGATAGTCCTGTTTCCATTAGGAATTGATCCGGGCGTCAGCTTTCTCAGTGCAAGTGCCGGCGGTTTGATTTGGGTGTCGTTTATGCTCAGCCTAATGCTCTCGGTAGGGCAAATGTTCAAGCTTGATTATGAAGATGGCACAATTGAGCAATGGGTATTGTCGGATCAACCCTTATTCTTGCTTGTACTCGCTAAAGTATTTGCATTATGGTTTGTTACATCGCTGCCCCTCGTTATCATTAGCCCACTTCTGGCGCTTATGTTGCACATGCCGCTAGCGCAGATCCCACTGATGTTGTTGACGCTTTTGCTTGGTACACCGTGTTTGGCGCTAATTGTAAGTATTGGTGCCGCGTTAACTGCAGGTGTCCGGGGTGGAGGGGTATTACTGATGCTCTTGGTATTGCCGCTCGCGACGCCGGTGTTGATTTTTGCGACCGGTATTTTGAATGCTTCAAGCGAAGGTTTAGAGGTCAATGGTTTAATAGCGATTTTAATGGCGTTACTGGTGCTCGCGATTGTAACTTGTCCGTTTGCGACAGCCGCTTCACTAAAAATCTCCATCGATAATTAAGCCAAAGGACGAAGTTCACGGTATATAAGATATGAATTGGGCATGGTTTCATAAATTCGGTTCACCGAAATGGCTCTACGACTTCGCGAGTCGTTGGCAAGCACCCTTGTTGTTGATAGGTGCGCTGCTAATGGTTGGTAGTGCGTTTTGGGGACTTTTTATTGCTCCGCCAGACTATCAGCAGGGGGACAGCTTTCGGATTATCTATATTCACGTCCCTACAGCCATTCTTGCGCAATCGATCTACATGATGATGGCTGCTGCTGCGTTGGTGGGTTTGGTATGGCGGATGAAAATGAGTGATTTTTTTATCGCTTCTGCCGCTCCTGTAGGCGCTCTGATGACTTTTCTTGCCTTGTTTACCGGTGCGGTGTGGGGTAAACCGACGTGGGGTACATGGTGGGTTTGGGACGCTCGGTTAACCTCGATGCTGTTACTGTTGTTTCTTTACTTTGGCGTGGTGGCGCTCCGCAGTGCGATTGAGAACGACCAAAGCAGAGCTAAAGCGTCGTATATCCTGGTTTTGGTTGGTGTTATCAATATTCCGATCATCAAGTATTCGGTCGATTGGTGGAACACTCTGCACCAACCTGCAACCTTCACGCTTACAGAGAAACCTGCAATGCCTCCTGAGATGTGGCTTCCGCTTTTGATCATGGTAATTGGTATTTACGCCTTGTTCACAAGCGTCGTTCTTTATCGGCTGCAAGCTGAAATCTTGAGACGGGAATACAAAACCAAGTGGGTGCAGAAAATATTACAGGTGGGGACGAATGTTTGAGTACCTTGATATGGGCGCACACACTTTCTTTGTGTGGCTGGCCTATGGAGTCAGTTTTGTCTCATTCGTGTTTTTGGTCTGGTCCAGTATTTATGCAAGGGAGTCCCAAAAGCGAAAGATGGGCAACAAAATTGAACGTTTGAATAAGCTAAAAGCGAGTAAAAAGTCTTGAACCCGATACGAAAGAAACGGCTGTTGATTGTTGCTTTCCTGACAGTTGGTCTATCAATTGTTGTGGCCCTTGCAATGTATGCTCTGAGCGAAAACATTAATCTGTTTTATAACCCTACACAGATCGCTAATGGTGAAGCGCCTGTAGGAGCGAAAATTCGTGCCGGTGGCATGGTCAAGGACGGGTCTGTAGGACGTGATGAAGGCTCTCTGGCGGTCAAGTTTGTATTGACTGACTTTAGTTCCGAAGTCTCTGTCGAGTATACGGGAATCCTTCCAGATCTATTCAGGGAGGGGCAAGGTATTGTTGCTCTCGGGCGTCTCAACGATGAAAAAGTGCTCATCGCTGAGGAGGTGCTCGCAAAGCATGATGAGAATTATATGCCCCCTGAGGTCGCTGAAGCGCTTGAGAAGTCCGGTCATTCTGTTGATGGGTCGGCCATCAACAAAGACTCTGGAGGCTACTAGGTATGTTACCTGAGATTGGGCACTTTACGCTGATACTGGGTTTGATGTTTGCTATTGCCCAGAGCGTGACTCCGCTCTACGGCGTTGCGCGAAGATCGCCCGTGTGGATGGAAACAGGTCGTGTTTTTGCGATTGGGCAATTCGCGTTTGTTGCAGTTGCCTTCGTTTGCCTCGCAATTTCATTTCTGGAAGACGATTTCAGCGTGAAATATGTTGCCGGCCATTCAAATTCCCTGCTTCCTGATGTTTATAAAATAAGTGCGGTATGGGGAGGACACGAAGGCTCGTTATTACTCTGGGCTCTAACTCTCGCAGGTTGGACCCTTGCCGTTGTTTTATTCAGCCGTCAATTACCGCGTGAAATGTTAGCAAGGGTGTTGGCGATAATGGGGATGATCAGCGTAGGCTTTCTGTTATTTATCCTGATTACTTCCAACCCCTTTTCGCGCACATTTCCAAACGTTCCAGTAGAGGGTAGTGATCTTAATCCTCTTTTGCAGGACTTTGGCCTTATCGTGCATCCACCAATGCTTTACATGGGGTATGTCGGCTTTTCCGTTGCCTTTGCGTTTGCTGTGGCGGCGTTACTGGGTGGAAGACTCGACAGCGCTTGGGCGAGGTGGTCGAGACCCTGGACCACTACGGCGTGGGCTTTCCTTACTTTAGGGATTGCATTAGGCAGTTGGTGGGCCTATTACGAGCTTGGCTGGGGCGGCTGGTGGTTCTGGGATCCGGTTGAAAATGCTTCATTTATGCCGTGGCTTGTCGGCACTGCCTTGATGCATTCGCTAGCGGTGACTGAAAAGCGGGGCGCATTTAAAAGCTGGACAATTTTTCTCGCGATCATTGCTTTCTCGCTGAGTTTGCTAGGTACGTTTCTGGTTCGCTCGGGTGTTTTGACGTCGGTTCATGCATTTGCGTCTGATCCATCACGGGGACAATTTGTACTTGGGCTTTTGGCGTTGACAATCATAAGCTCATTGTTGCTTTATGCCTGGCGTGCGCCTGACTTGGTCGGTAAGTCAGAGCATCGATTGCTTTCCAGGGAAAGTTTTTTGTTAGCGAACAACATTGTTCTGGTTGTGGCCTGGATAACTGTAATGCTCGGAACGCTGTATCCTTTAGTTCTGGATTTTGTGGGCGCCGGAAAGCTCTCGATTGGCCCGCCATACTTTAATGCTGTTTTTTCACCTCTCATGGCTATTCTTGCGTTAATGCTGGGCTTTGGTCTCTTATCGCAGTGGAAGCGCACCCCAGTGGCAGTCTTTAACCAACAAGTGCGAAAACTGGCGGTAATAAGCGTAGTGACAGCAACGGTATTGACCTTGGTTACCGGCTACGAATGGGACTGGTTTACCTGGCTTGCGGTGCTGCTTGGTGTCTGGATCTTTGTTGTAAGTGCTGCTGATTTGTTCAAGCGGGCCTCAGCAAGACAGGGTAGTTTAGCCTCTAGATTGTCGTTGGGGCGTTCATATTATGCGATGATGTTCGGGCATATCGGCTTTGCACTGATGGTCATCGGTGCTGTAGTCGTCTCGATGCACTCGGTAGAGCGCGATGTTCGAATTGTTGCCGGGCAGATTGTCCCTCTCGGGGATTATCAGTTAATGTTCGACAGCGAGGAAAAAGTACGAGGGCCAAATTACACAGCGACACGAGTCAATGTTCGTGTGTTGCGAAACAATGATTTGGTAAGTGTTTTGACTCCTGAGAAACGCGTTTACTTTTCACAATCCAGTCCAATGACTGAAGCAGGTATTGATGCCGGGTTTTGGCGTGATATCTATGTTGCACTTGGGGAAGAGTTAGGTGATGGAGCCTGGGCTGTCAGGGTTCAATACAAACCTTTGGTTCGCTGGATATGGCTTGGTGCAATTTTTATGTTCATTGCGGGTGGTCTCGCTGTTTTTGATAAACGGTATCGTTTTAAAAAAACGCAACCCGAAAGTACGAAATTAAATAAAGACCTCAAGGTCGCTTAATAAACGAGTAGTATGAATTCACGATTGGTCTATATCACCCCGCTAGTTCTGGCTTTAGGGCTTGGTCTGATTTTATTTACAGCCATTGGCAAGGACCCGAACAAACTGGAGACTGCTCGCCTGAACGATCCGGTTCCTGCATTTGAGCTCAGTATTCTTGAGGATGCTGATAAAAAGGTGACCGAAGAGGCGCTAAAAGGGAAGGTTGCTTTGCTCAATGTTTGGGCGACGTGGTGCCCCGCATGTCGGACGGAGCATCCATATCTGATCGATCTCGCAAGGCAGGGCATTCCGATTATCGGACTTAACTACAAGGATGAGCGACCCAAAGCGGTCGAGTGGCTGGCTGAACTTGGTGATCCTTATGCCTTGAATATCTTTGATCCAAAAGGATCATTCGGGTTTGATCTGGGTGTGTATGGCGCACCAGAAACCTACCTTATCGATAAACAGGGTGTCGTTCGCTACCGTCATGTCGGGGAGATCAATCAACGCATTTGGCAGGCGCAGATCCAACCTCGTTATCGTGAGTTGTTAGGGAACTAGGAGAGCTTCTTGTGTTGCGAAACGCTATTTTTCTGTGCTTGATCCTGTTTGCTTCGCTAGTCCGCGCGTCAAGTATTGATGTTTTTGAGTTTAGCGATCCGGAAAATCGGCAAACTTACAAAGAGCTCACCAGGGAGTTGCGTTGCCCAAAATGTCAGAATCAGGATATTGCTGATTCCAATGCACCTATTGCCAAGGATATGCGCGCCCAGGTTTATCGTTTGGTTGAGGAAGGCAAATCCCAGGAAGAAGTGATCGAATTTATGGTGGAGCGCTTTGGCGATTTTGTCACGTACAAGCCTAAGGTCAGTGTTGAAACCTATTTGCTTTGGTATGGCCCTTGGGTGTTCGTTGCCCTCGGCGCTCTGACCATTGTCCTTATTGCCCGTCGGAAAAAGAAAGAACCCCAGATGCAGGAATCCCTCAGAGAACCGGTGCAGGATAAGCAGAAGGTACAGGCGCTTCTTGATAAGTATTCCGATGATTAAGCCTTCAATCCTCGCTTGATACAAAATAACGCGACTACAGAAAGACTGAACTAAATGACTAACTTTTGGATTATTACTCTCGTGCTTTCTGCGTTTGCGATTGCACTCGCCCTCTGGCCTTGGCTGCAGCGCAGGCAGTTGGAAGTCGCCGCTGCTACATTCACTAATGAAGAGCGGATTA
>DAITOW010000170.1:0-6323 GCA_036833965.1 Oleiphilaceae bacterium | reverse complement strand
TCACATGACGGGCTACATTCGAGTGCTCGTTTTTGTGTTTAAGAACGGTCGGAATCAACGAAGCTTGGGGGGTCACGAAGTTAATCGGGAATAGGGAGTTGGAGTCTTCTTTCTCTTGTATCCCGGCAGATTCACATAGGTCGATAAACGCTTTGTTGGCAATAAGTTGCTGGCCATCCAAATCGAAAACGACCAGCATCTCACCTAGCGAATTAATAACGGCTTCAACACGCTCCTTTACATCCGTTGCTTTAAGCAGCTCCTGCATAACTGAATTGAATGTCTTACGAAGATCAAAAATTTCACGGGATTCATTTTGTGAGCCTTCGACTCGCTGGAAATCACCTTGAGCCCCTCTGGCCGATGCAATTTGCGTGCGAAGTTGGTTGATAATATTACTGGCAATGTTGCTTGTTAAATTGATACTAAAGAAGGTCGATACCAGTATCAGCGCAAGAATGACAATGAGTGCTGCGGTCACCCAACCTGCGTCCGAATAGGCTGACCAATACGGCTGCAGTAAAGTGAGAGAAAGCATTTGGCCATTGACCGGGTTTGAATTTTCAGATCGACTAATTACAGGGAAGCTGATCTGGTTGGCTATCAAGCCATCAGTGTTTGTGTCGATTGATGTTTCTTCACTAATAGTCTTGTATGTAGGGCCCGCCTGGTAAATGATTGCGGAGTCATTGCTCAACAGAAGGCTGTATTCTGAGATGCTGAAGCGCAATATCGAAGCCAGGTCCTGAATGTGTAATGCGATCGAACCTTCTGCAGTGCCTGAATAAATGACCGGATGAACGATCATCAAGCCGCTATCGTTGATTGCGATGTAGGGCTTGCCTTCGTCAAAAACGCTTCCCTTCCAATCAAAATTCATCTCGGAACCGGTAAAGTCGTCAACGTTTTTTCCTGCTATAACCTCTCCCTCGAAATCCGTAAACACGATGCTGAAATCTTGTTTATCTGATATGTGGTTCGTGGGGGTGAGTGAGCGAAAGAAAACAGGTAGATAGGAATCTCTATTGCTGAAGTCAATGAGACTGTTAATGATCAGATCATTGCGGGCCAGTGATGCGACCTGTTCGTTGAGCGTATCAACTGTTCTGAAATATTCTTGCGCGAACTCTTGTAAGCGGGATTGATGGCTCTGTGTTACCTGATAGTTAATCAATGCCAAGGAAAATAAAATTGCTGCGACACTAACGATTGCTATGATGGGCACAAACCGGCCGAGTGTGGCTTTCCTTACCCGTGTTGAAAGTGTCGGTCGCTCCATCATTCTGCGAATCTACCTATCGTCATCAAATCAACTATTCCTGTCTCAGCGAGGGGCTTACTTTGGAACCAGGTCGCCGTTTTCATTGAATTTGGCGATGAAATAATCATCGCGTAACAGCGCATCGTGTTGTTCCGCTGTAAACGGCCGTTTGTAGTGTTTGATCAGCCCCTTGTAGTCTTCCAGTGCTTCGAAAGCATCGCGAATGGCCGGACGGCTTGTTGAGTTTGCACTTTTGATCGCCTGGGCAAGCATGTGCACCAGGTCGTAAGCTTGAGCAAGACCAACTACGCCCGGGATGTTTTCCCTGGTAGCTTGGTCGTTATATTTTTTACGATATGCGTTGAGCACTTGTTCCGATTTTGCAGAATCATAAGCGTTGACGAAGCTGAAGGTTTGAATCGTTGAGATATCAAAGTTTGATAACTCTTTAAGCCCCATCCCTTTAACAAAACTGCCTCCGGCAATACCCCAGTGTGCAAGGACAGGCTTGCTTTGAAGAGTGGCGGATGCCAGAAGGGCTTTAGAAACCACAATGCCTTCAGGTGCATTAGAAACTAACATGATTGCATCCGGGTTTTGGGTTTCTACTTCGGCTATCTCTTTCGAAACATCGCTCTGCCCCCAGTTTATCCATGAAATACCTTTGACTTCGATGCCCAAATCTATTGCGGCCTGTGACATAGACGCTTCGTTAGACCGGCCCCAACCGGTGCGCTCTAAAACGAGTGACACAGATTTTGCGCCGTTTTTAGCCGCATGTTTGATCAACACCGGGCCGGCTTCTTTGTCACGGATGGAGACGCGGAAAACGTAATTGGGGTTATGATTGTTACTTGTGATGGGCGTGCCTGCTGCCCAGGGAACCAGAAATAGCAGATTGTTTTCGTGTATGGTCTCAAGCTCCTGCAACACAACCGGCGTATGAACTCCGCCGATCACAGCAACGAGTGCATCTTCCTTGGCGAATTTTTTGAGGTTGCTGATACCACGTGCAGGGTTGCCCTTATGGTCGCGGGATTCAAGGCGCAGGGTATGACCTAACACGCCACCATTGTTATTAATTTCTTCGATGGCAAGCTCGGCACCGCGTTGGATAGCAATCCCGCCCGCTTTCGCAACGCTGGAAATGTCGGCATCTAGTCCGATAATCAACTCTTTTGCCACGGCAGTCTGGAGAAAAGCGCCAAGACAGACCGCCAGTAGGGAAAGAATTACATTTTTCATGTTAAAGCCTAGCGTTACAAACGGAGATTAGCGCAAGTTTAGACAAGAAACCCTATCTTGCATGGGTATCAAAAAAAAATTACAAAAAGGTTGGGTAATGGAGGGAAGGGGATGTGGCGCGCTCGGCTCGAACCTTTCAGGTTCTCATCCTGACTTTGCATATTCTTTGGTTTGAACCGGATAGGCGAGTTCGGCTTTTTTCAAAAAACTGGCCCGCCCTTCAGGATTCGAACCTGAGGCCTTCCCCTTAGGAGGGGGACGCTCTATCCAACTGAGCTAAGGGCGGAATGGGTCGTATCATAACGTGCTTGGAGCCACGGTAAAATTAAAGGGTCTTAAGATTCGCCAGGTGTTTATGTATATCTCGTTGCCAAGGGCACTAAATCAAGCGGCTAACTCTTTGGCAATCGGTAAGCGGATCGTAAAGGTTGTTCCTTTACCGACTTCGCTGCGCGCTTCGATTGTACCTCCGGCTGCAGTCACAATTTCGTAGGAGATAGACATTCCAAGCCCCGTTCCTTGCCCAACAGGCTTGGTTGTAAAGAACGGTTCGAATATCTTGCTTAAATTTTGTTCTTCAATGCCACAGCCGGTATCAGCAATTTCGATGAAGACACTGTTGTCTTTCTCATAAGTGCTTATACTCAGCTTTCCCTCTAGCCCTTCCATTGCGTGCGATGCATTCACCATGATGTTTAGGAGAACCTGATTAAAGCTGCTTGGAATCAGCCTGACCGGCGAGTGGCTGCCAAATTGCTTTTCTACGGTGCAATTGTATTTAATCTGGTTCCAGGCAATGCTCAGTGTTTGCTCGATCAGATCGGTGACTAATACTTCCTGCACTTCTTGTGACTCGCTTACATAGCCCTTCATGCTGTTTGTAATTTCCTTGATCCGTGTGCCTCCGTTGAGGCTTTCATCAATCAAGGCATTAGCGTCCGAGAGCACAAAGTCCAGATCTTCAATTTTCAGGGTGTTCTGTATCTTCTCAATGATTTCCTCGTGGTTGAGTTTTTCCTGTTTGGATAGCGCAGCGAGCAATTCCAAAGATTGTTTGCTCAGTTGGTCGAGGAAAAATACGTACTCCTTGAGGGTACACATGTTGCTCATCATAAAGCCGACGGGGTTGTTAATCTCATGTGCTACCCCGGCAGAAAGCTGACCCAAACTTGCCATTTTCTCCGTAATTACAAGAGATTCCTTACTTTGAACCAGTTCTTCTTCCATCGTGCGTATCTGGTTGGTGAGGATATGGACTTCTGAATTGAGCTTTTCCAGGATCCCTATCAGATCGTCGTTGTGCTTTGACGAGGCGTCCGCAGTCAGCTTGTAACAAGCGAACACGCACAGCACAGCTGTTATTCCAATGCCGAAGAACTGAATCCAGGGATTGAGAGGGGCAAAAATATGGGTAAACCCTAATAGTACTCCCAGAAAAATCGCGGACAGTAAAAACGGTGCGTAGCCGAGCGGTTTGAGTCCCTTGCCTGAGTCGTATGCGATTGTTTGCATGTAGCCCTCGAAATCAGTGGTTAACCGTAAAACAAAAAAGAACGTTTTCGGGCAGAACATCTGCTTAATGTCGGCTAGTATAGACAATAAAATTGATAGTACCTTTTCGGGAGATTGCATTGGATACGCAATACAACATAGTGATCGTTGACGATGAGCAGGATGTTCTCAATGCACTGCGCCGGGTGTTCCGCAACCCAATATACAAAGTGCATGCCTTCGATGACGCACGCATTGCAATCGAGGCACTCAAGGAGTTGCGTGCGGACTTGATTATCAGTGATATGCGTATGCCAAACATGGATGGTGCCGAGTTTCTCCGTTGCGCGAAAGATCTGCGACCGATGACCCCGAGAATTTTGTTGACCGGTCATGCGGACAAGGAGGATACAATTCGTGCCGTGAATGAAGGTGAAATCTTTGCTTACGTGTCCAAACCCTGGGATAACGATCAGTTACTGAAGCTCACGGCAGAAGCACTGTCGCGCAGGAACAAGGAAGTTAAGAAGAACAGAGCCCTGCACACGCTTAAGAAAATGCATGAGGACGTATCCGAGCGCAAGGCGGATGTAGAACAACGCCTGGCTGCAGAGTCTCAGCAGAGGTTTATGACGGTTCAGGCCTTACATGATGCTTACGCCCTGATCGGTGAGAGCTTTCTGAATCTTCTGGATATGAAGCAGCCGGGTCAAAGAGCGTTTGCCTATCAGCTGGAAGAGATCGTGCAAAAGCTGTCAGAAAGACTTGGATGTAGTGATGCCGAGAGTCAATTACTCAAGCAGGCATCCCGTCTTCATGGTATTGGCAAGATCAGCGTGCCGGACGCAACGCTCGCGAAACCTTTCGCAAAAATGTCGGATGAGGAAACGGAAGTTTATAAGGGTTACCCGGCAAACAGTGCTTGTACCATTATTGCGCTGGAAGCATTCAGCGAGTGTTCAGATTTGCTCTTCAAGCAAAAGGAAAGGGCAGATGGTACCGGATTCCCCATGGGGCTCACGAAAGACGACCTTAGCCATTTAAACCTTATCTTCAATGCTGCACTCAGTTATTGCGAACTTCGTTACAGCCCGGTTGCCGTTCCTCTAAGCCACGACCAGGCGATGCAAAAGTTAAAGCAAACTCCTCAGGCCTTTGATTCTGATGTCATCAAAGCCCTTTCCTTGGTGGATATAGAAAGAGACCTTGTCACCAAATCAACCAAATCTATTGTGGTACCCCTTCATTCGCTGGAGCCAGGCATGATTGTCAAAGAAGATATTTATGGTGAGCGAAACATGTTGCTACTGAGAGAAGGTTCTATTGTCACAGAGAGTTTGATCGACAAACTCTCAAACATGCAAAAGCAAATGGGCGCGCGAATAACAGTCAGCGTGATCATCCCTGATCAAAGCTGAAAACTCTTTAAGCGGCCTTTGGCATCTCATGCACGGTGCTTTTCTCCACTAGGCCGTATTTTCGAATTAACTGTTCCCGTTTGGCTGGATACATGTTGATCTGGTCCAGATCTCCATCGACTAGCGCAACCAAACGTTTATCCATCACTTTGTACCAAAGCCACGGAATGTAGGCGATTGGAAACATGCCGAAATAACCGTTAGGCAGTGACGGCAAATTATCAAAGTGCCGCAACGACTGGTAGGAGCGAGTAGCGTTGGCATGGTGATCAGAATGCCGCTGCAAATGAAAGAGCGCCCAGTTCGAGAATATGTGGTTGCTATTCCAGCTGTGGTGGGGCTGAGGGCGCTCATATCGACCGGAAGGCAGTTTTTTGCGCAACAAGCCATAGTGCTCGATGTAATTTGCGGAAGTGAGTTGCCACATAGACCAAAACGCCGCGATGAGTAAATAGGGTACTACTGCTGCGCCAAGCCAAAATCCCATTGCCACGTAAAAAGTGAGAGTCAGGACGACCGTCTGTAAAAACTCGTTATTAAATGAGTAGGGTGATTTGCCGGCTTTTTGCAAACGTTCTTTCTCTACCTTTGACGCACGAAGGATTGCGTTTGGTAGCTCTCTGAGGGCAAAAGTATAGATATTCTCACCCATCTTGGATGAGGCTGGATCCTCGGGCGTTGCGACCATCTTGTGGTGACCGCGGTTGTGCTCAACAAAGAAGTGCCCGTATGCAGCAGGAGCAAGAACGATTTTGGCCAGCCATTGATCCAATGCATTTTTCTTGTGGCCAAGCTCGTGGCCAATATTGAGTCCATGGCCTCCAATGTAGCCCGCGGTTAGCGCCGCGGCAATATAACCGGAGATGCTTAGATCTGCGTGTGTGACGAACCATCCCATATACATAAAT
>DAITOW010000169.1:0-6337 GCA_036833965.1 Oleiphilaceae bacterium | reverse complement strand
ATCTAGGCTCAGAATGACATAACATCGATTTTTTCGATTTAAAATCATGAATAAATCGAGTTTTCTGCATTTAGCGCCCGAGATTAGCATTCGCCCGAACTCGAATGAGAGACAGGGGCAATAGCATTGAAAAAGACAGATGTATTGATGATTGGCGGCGGCATCATGAGTGCAACGCTGGCCACCTTGATTGCCGAACTCGACGGCAGCCGCTCTCTAACGCTTGTAGAGCAAGCAAAAGAGCTGGGAAGGGAAAGTTCAGACGCGTGGAATAACGCGGGAACTGGGCACGCAGGATACTGCGAACTCAACTACACGCCACAGGCAGCAGATGGAAGTGTTGCGCCTGATAGAGCGTTTTCTATCAATGAGCAGTTTGAGGTGTCTCTGCAATTTTGGAGCGCACTCACCAAGAAAGGCCTGTTACCAGAGCCTGAAAAGTTCATTCGCAAGGTCCCTCACTTAAGTTGGGTGCAAGGTAAGAGCGCTTCAAAGTTTCTCGAGACCAGACATATGGCCTTGACGAAAAACGCGCTCTTTGAAGACATGCAATTTTCCGATAGCAAGGACACCTTAGATGAATGGCTGCCACTGATCGCAGACGGGCGGGATCAGTCTTCGAACATGTCTGCCACGCGTGTCATGCACGGCTCGGATGTGAACTTCGGCAACCTTACGCGCAGCTTGGGAAGACACTTGCAATCGCTTTCGCAAGTAGACGTCAGACTAAGCACTCGAGTGGTGGGGCTCGAGAAATCGAATGGCCGATGGCGAGTTACTCTTGAAGACATCGCAAGCAAAGAGACATCGTTTGTTGATGCAGGTTTTGTGTTCATTGGTGCGGGTGGCGCGAGCCTGCCACTTCTGCAACGCGCTGGAGTCGAAGAAGCAAAAGGCTATGGCGGTTTTCCGGTTTCAGGAATCTGGCTAGCCTGCAACAACGAGGAGCTGGCACTTAAACATAACGCGAAGGTCTACAGTCAAGCCCAAGTTGGCGCACCGCCTATGTCTGTTCCTCACTTGGACACACGTTTTATTGATGGCAAGCCAGCCTTGCTGTTTGGCCCGTTTGCCGGCTTTACAACGCGCTTCTTAAAGTCAGGAAGCGCACTGGATTTATTACGTAGCGTCCGCCCTGACAACATCAAAAACATGATGCACGTGGGCAAAACTCAGTGGCCGCTCACCCATTACCTGATCAAGGAGGCACTCAGTTCTCGAGATCAAAGACTTAAGCAGCTGGAATCATTCTTTGCCGATGCGAATCCAGAAGAGTGGAACTTACGACGCGCGGGCCAAAGGGTTCAAATTATTAAGACAGGCGCACATGGGCGCGGGCAGCTTGAATTTGGCACAGAGGTGTTAACAACCAAAGACCAGACTCTGGCAGCACTGCTAGGAGCATCTCCAGGCGCCTCAACATGCGTGTCGGCAATGCTGCAAGTTGTTGAAAGTTGTCTACCGGAACTCGCTCGGGGACAGAATCTCAGCAAGCTTCAATCGCTGATACCGAGTTATGGACTCTCATTAAAAGACGATGCACAGCTACTTCGAAATATTCGTGCAACCACGCACACAACATTGGGCCTAAAAGAATCCCTTTCACCTTCCATTGCAATAAGGAGCAAACGTCATGTTGATCGGAATACCGAAAGAAACCAGAACCGGGGAGAATCGTGTAGCGATCATACCAGCCGGCGTGCCGGAGCTGCTTGAAGCAGGTTATGAAGTCATTGTTGAAGCAGATGCAGGTTTGGCTGCGCACTTCACTAATGAGGAGTATCGAAACAGCGGAGCCATTATCGCAGACGACGCGGAGAGTCTTTATCGACAAGCGAACATTATTGTCAAGGTACAGGCACCGACAGAACAGGAAAGTGAACTAATCAAAGCAGAATCAACGCTTATTTGCATCATGGAGCCTTGGGATAACATTGAGCTGATCCACGCATTGGCAGAGCAGTCAGTGCAGGTGTTTGCGCTTGATCTGGTACCGCGGACAACACGCGCACAATCCATGGATGTGTTGAGTGCAATGGCGGGAATCAGCGGCTACCGATCGGTGTTACGTGGTGCAATGTCGTTGCCGCGCTACTTCCCAATGCTGATGACGGCAGCAGGGACAATTCACCCTGCACGCGTCCTTGTCATCGGAGCAGGTGTTGCAGGTCTTATGGCAATCGCAACAGCACGGCGACTTGGCGCTGTTGTTGAAGCGTATGATCTAAGACCCGAGGTCAAGGAACAGGTTGAGAGCCTTGGTGCAGACTTCATTGAAATCGTAGTTCCGGAAACCGACGCCTCCGGTGACAACGGGTATGCTAACTCGCAATCTGACGCGTTCTATTCTGCTCAACGTGAGCAATTGGGAGACTGTGTGGCTAGAGCCGACCTCGTGATCACTACTGCGGCGGTGCCAGGCAAACCGGCACCAAAGCTGATCGATAAGGAGATGCTGCATCGCATGAAGCGCGGTTCGGTTATCGTCGATCTTGCTGCAGCAAGAGGCGGCAATGTTGAAGGCACGGTGCTCAATGAAAAAGTGGAAGTAGACGGCATCACATTGGTTGGTCACGTGAACCACCCTTCCCGTGTGCCTGTCCACGCATCACAGCTATTGAACCGAAACATCATTAACTTCATCAACAATATGAGCAACGAAGGGCGATTGGTTCCGAACCAGGACGACGACATCGTTGCTGCGACTCAAGTAACACGAGATGGCCGAATATTTTTCGAGCCTGCCCAAAAAGCTGAAAAGGAGATTGCGTAATGGAAATGCTGGTATTGAGTTTTACCATTTTCATTCTTGCGCTGTTCGTTGGCGTTGAACTGATCAACAAAGTGCCGCCGACGCTGCACACACCATTAATGAGCGGAACAAATGCGATTTCAGGCATCGTCATTGTGGGTGCAATTGTGAGTGCAGGAACCAATCATCTTTCTCCAACGCTGGCAAGTGTGCTCGGTTTCATCGCTGTGACTCTCGCCAGTATAAATATCGTCGCCGGCTTTATGGTCACTGACCGTATGCTCAATATGTTTAAGCAGAAGGGTTAATTATGTTTGCTTTTATCAACCTCTCATACTTGGCAGCCTCGGTATTCTTCATTCTCGGTATCAAGGGAATGACCAAACCGAAAACCGCAGTACGTGGCAACCAACTGGCAGCGATCGGTATGCTGATCGCAGTCTCCGCTGCCCTGCTGCATCATCAAATTATCGGCTTTACGACCATCATTGCGGGAATGGCGCTGGGTGGATTCATCGGTGCGGTACTGGCAAAGCGCACTGCCATGACCTCAATGCCCGAGTTAGTCGCCAGCCTTAACGGCATCGGTGGTGGCGCATCTCTAGGCGTTGCTGCGAGCACTTGGCTGACAGCAATGAGCCAAGGTGCGGAAAACTCATCGGTCTGGACCACCGCGATTCTTGCTTCGACAGTTATTGGCGCGATCACTCTGGCCGGTTCGGTCGTAGCAGTACTGAAACTCAAAGGCAACATTGGCGATAGTCGTCGTGCACGCCAATGGCAAGGTATCGCAGTGCTTAGTTTAATCGGAGTGATCGCCCTAGGCGCCCTGCTCTATGCTCCAACACACACTTCAAGCTTATTATTGCTCGCTGTAGTTGTGCTTTGTTTGCTGCTAGGTATTGGTCTGGTGCAGCCTATCGGTGGGGCTGACATGCCCGTTGTTGTTGCACTTCTTAACGCTTACTCTGGTCTTGCTGGCGCGGCGACTGGCTTCGTTCTGGAGAATCAGGGATTGATTATTACGGGTTCTCTCGTTGGTGCATCGGGCCTGATTTTGACAGCCGTCATGTGTAAGGCAATGAACCGCTCCTTGCCCAACGTTTTGTTTGGCGGCGTGTTTGGTCAGTCTTCTGGTCCAGAACAGGCAAGCAACGACAGTGAGTTTTACGATGGCAAAGTAAAATACGCCACCCCCGACGACCTTGCTTTGTTACTTGATGGCGCGCGTAAAGTAGTCATGGTGCCAGGCTACGGCCTTGCAGTCGCACAGGCGCAACACAGTGTCAAAGAGCTCGCTAGCCAACTGGAAGCACGAGGTGCTGAAGTAAGCTATGCAATTCACCCAGTCGCGGGAAGAATGCCCGGCCACATGAATGTATTGCTAGCAGAAGCAGAGATTCCATACGATCAATTGAAAGACATGGACGCCATTAACCCTGAGCTTCCGCAAGCGGATGTAGCGATCGTTCTTGGGGCAAATGATGTGGTCAACCCTGCTGCGGCTGAAGATGCAAGCTCGCCGATTTACGGCATGCCGATTCTGGATGTGCACAAAGCCAAGACCGTTGTAGTGGTCAAGCGAAGTCTTTCTCCGGGTTTTGCCGGCATACCAAACGGACTGTTTATTCGCGATAACAGTCTAATGGTCAAAGGCGATGCCAAAGAGGTTTTGCAAGCGACAGCAAGGTCGCTCAAAGAACTCTAAGGGCTGTTCGACCCCTGGACAAAAATACTCCACAAACGCAGCACTTTTTGTTAGACGCTGCGTTTGTGGGGCACTTTACGCCACTGAGCTGTTGTTTTTAATCTTCTTCGCCCCTATTCTCTTCTTCAATAAAAAATGGCTCTGAGAGCTTTATCAACCAGATCTAATGAAACCGGATAACGCCGGATTCATCGCTTGATTCCAATCAAAAACAAGGAGCGCCACATGGCTCGTTTTGAGAATATTCTCGGAACAATCGGGAATACACCATCAATCAAAATCAACAAGCTTGCCCCAAAGCACGTCAATATGTACGTAAAAATGGAAGCCTTCAACCCGATGGCTTCGGTCAAGGACCGCTTGGCTCTTGCCGTGATCGAAGATGCCGAGAAGTCCGGAAAGCTCAAGCCGGGTCAAACCGTGGTTGAAGCGACGAGCGGTAATACTGGTATTGGTCTTGCCATGGTTTGTGCGCAAAAAGGCTATCCACTTGTGGTCACGATGGCGGCAAGTTTTTCGGTCGAACGCCGCAAGCTAATGCGCTACCTTGGAGCGAAGGTTATCATCACACCAGCACCGTTAGGCGGCCAAGGTATGTATGACAAAGCTGTCGAATTAGCTGAGGAAAACGGCTGGTTTTTAGCGCGCCAGTTCGAAAACGAAGCAAACGCGGATTACCACTCAAAGACGACAGCGCAGGAAATCCTCACAGACTTTTCAGACATTGGTCTGGATTACTGGGTGACCGGTTATGGCACTGGCGGAACCCTCAAAGGTGTATCTCGCGTACTTCGGGAGAAAAGTCCTTCCACAAAAATTATCGCGACCGAGCCTGCTGTTGCGAACTTGCTTGAAAGCGGAGTGAAACAAACGCGCAACGCAGATGGTTCTCCGGCGAAGCCACACGAAGCCTTCTCTCCGCACCCGCTTCAGGGATGGACGCCAAACTTCATTTCAAAACTGACCGAAGATGCCGTTAATGCAAACTACATTGACGAGCTCATCACCGTCGAAGGCCCGGAATCCATTGAATGTGCGCAACGTCTTGCCCGCGAAGAAGGTGTTTTCGTAGGTATTTCCGCTGGAGGAACATTTGCCGCCGCATTGAAAGCAGCGCAAAACGCGCCTGAAGGCAGCAATATTCTGGTGATGTTGCCGGATACCGGCGAACGTTATTTAAGTACGCCGCTGTTTGAAGGCATCGATGTGGAGATGAACGAAGAGGAAGTCGCGATTTCCAAATCCACGCCTACTGCGCAAATGGATTAAGGTTCAAAACTTCATTCACAGAATGATCAGACAAAAAACGCTCCTTCCGGGAGCGTTTTTTGTTAAACATAACGGATGAGGTCTTGCCGAACTTCAATAACGATGCGTCACTTCCACAAGATAAATCTCCCCATCGACATCGAACCTGCCGACCGATTTTGAAAGATTCAAGTTCGTTTCAATATGACGGACATTCAAACCAATCCAGGTATCTTTTGTAATACCAAGGTCAACGCCTGCTCGGGCGTACCAGCCAAGGCTAAGATCACTATCACTATTGCTGCCCTCTTCAGGATCCGAGAGCACATCGTTAACAGACTGATCCAGATCCTCACTTTCCGCCCTGGCATAAACGAACAAAGGCCCTGCTCCGGAATAAATCCGTAAGCGCTCGGTTGGTTTGAACGCGCCATAAGCGCCTAAAAACGTTTCAAACAAAAAGAAGGAGTTATCTACTCGCACACGCACTGTGCCACCATTTGGTCCACTCGACGCGAAATAGCTCACCTCATCTGTCTTCCAGGAAACAAATCCTCCTGCTTCCCAACCATAGCCAAACACATCATTTTTGGCTGGCATCTGAACTGCGCCACCCAAATAGGGAATGC
>DAITOW010000168.1:0-6380 GCA_036833965.1 Oleiphilaceae bacterium | reverse complement strand
CAACTTTTATTAATTCTGTTTTTAATACGAATTAAAATATACAACCAGATTCTTAAATATACTATTTACCGAACCTACATATTTAAGCGCGCATACGCAACGATACATTGCATTCAAAAACAAATGCGCGCGATTCAAGCGCTATCAGCCCCGAAAACCTATACCAATCTGATATATCTCACGAGACCTGGCGCGCGAGGCGTCCGGTTTACGCGAGTATACTTTGGTAAACATCGAGCGCATTTGCCCCAAGAGCTCGTCAAACCCCTCTCCCTGGAAGACCTTTGCAACAAAGTTTCCGCCTGGCTTCAAGGTATGCGCAGCCATATCAAGCGCAAGCTCAACCAAATACATGGCTGATGGAATATCTATCGCAGCATTACCACTCATATTGGGGGCCATATCCGAAATTACAAGATCCACCTTGCCATCAATTTCGGCCAGAATCTGTTCAAAGACCTCATCATCGGTAAAATCCCCTTGCACAAACGTCACATCAGGCAGCGGATCCATTGGCAGGATATCGCTGGCGATTACCTTCCCCGAGTCCCCAATGTATTCAGCAGCCACTTGCGTCCAGCCTCCGGGCGCAGCGCCGAGATCGATCACTGTCATGCCTTTTCGAAACAAGCGATCTTTTTCATGCAACTCAATTAGTTTGTAACTCGCTCGAGAGCGATAACCGTCTTCCTGTGAACGTTTGACATACTGATCATCAAAATGTTCTTTAAGCCAGCGCCCACTAGACTTTGAACGTGCCATACAATAGCTCTTCTATAATCGTTGCAGTTTTAAATTATTGACTTTGGTTTCGCGCGCCAAGAGAGTAAACTTGCGCCCGAATTGATACAGGACACGTTCATGACAACACTCAGCGCTGCAGAGAAAAAACAATTGCGAGCCATCGCTCACAACCTCAACCCAGTTATTATAGTGGGTGACAAGGGCCTCAGCGAGGGTTTACTGGAGGAACTGGACAGAGCTTTAGAGCAACACGAGCTGATTAAAGTAAAACTAAGCTCGAATGATCGGGATTTTCGCGCGCAAGCGACAAACGAACTCTGCGAAAAAAGCGGTGCTGTTCTAGTTCAGGTTATTGGAAAAGTCGCTATTCTGTTGCGTCGCAGCAAAAATCCGAACCCGAAACTCTCTAACCTACTTCGCGCCTGAACACCTTCTCGCTTAAAACAAAAAAGCGCCCGATGGCGCTTTTTTGTTGTCCGTAGCACACGATTAAACGTGTGCCACCTTATCAATCTCGTATTCCACGAACCCGTCCGGCACTTTAACGCTGGCAATATCACCCTCACTCTTGCCAATCAACGCTCGCGCGATCGGAGAGGAAACGGAAATCTTCCCAGCCTTGATGTCCGCCTCGTCATCTCCAACAATCTGATACTTCACCTCGGCATCATCATCCATGCGAATCAAGGTAATGGTCGCACCAAAAATAACACGACCTGTCGGCTCGATAGTCGTCACATCAATTACCTGAGCATTCGACAGCTTGGCTTCAATTTCCTGAATACGCCCTTCGATGAAACTTTGCTGCTCGCGCGCAGCGTGGTACTCGGCGTTCTCTTTCAAATCGCCATGCTCTCTTGCTTCAGCAATCGCAGTAATGACACGCGGACGCGCTTCCGTTTTAAGTTCGTTTAGCTCTTCCCGCAAGGCCTTCTCACCCTGCACAGTCATTGGAATACGGTTCATAGTTTCCCTAGTAAATTATTTTGCCAATCGTTAGTGAAGATCTTGCAGTCTGCGAACGGTCTCATTCGAACCGAAACGCATTGCGCGAGCGATCGCTTCCCCACCAGCCAAAGTCGTACTATACGCGATCTTCTTTTGTAGCGCTGAGTGTCGAATATGCGATGAATCCTTAATCGCCTGCCGGCCCTCGGTTGTATTTACGATCAGTGTAATCTCACCATTTTTGATCACATCGACAACATGTGGACGCCCTTCAAGCACCTTGTTGACGGTTTCAACCTCGATTCCGGCCGCTTCAATTGCCTTCGCAGTGCCTCGCGTTGCTACGATTTTATAGCCACCATCAACCAACAAACGGGCAACTTCAATCACACCTTCCTTATCAACATCACGCACACTCAGAAATGCCTTGCCAGAGGATGGCAGGATCTCACCAGTAGCGATAAAGCCTTTCGCAAATGCCTCATCAAAGGTATCGCCGACACCCATTACCTCACCGGTCGACTTCATTTCAGGACCTAGAATAGGGTCCACAGCCGGGAATTTCTTGAATGGGAACACCGACTCTTTAACACTAAAGTGCTCAGGAATAATTTCTTCAGTGAAACCGAGTTCCTCCAACGATTTTCCTGCCATCACCCGGGCAGCTATTTTCGCCAGAGATGTACCAATCGCTTTTGAAACGAAAGGCACAGTTCGAGACGCCCTCGGATTCACTTCAATCACGTAAATGGTCTCGTCCTGATACGCTAACTGAACGTTCATGAGTCCAATAACACCAAGCTCAAGCGCCATCGCTTTTACCGCTTCGCGCATCTGATCCTGGACATCTGCAGCCAAAGTGTATGGCGGCAAGGAACACGCAGAGTCGCCTGAGTGGACTCCCGCCTGTTCAATGTGCTGCATGATCGCGCCAATCACAACGCGCTTACCATCACTGATCGCATCAATATCGACCTCAATTGCCGCATTCAGGAAGTGATCCAGCAAAACAGGACTATCATTTGATACTTGCACCGCATCCTTCATGTAGCGCACAAGCTCACTTTCCTTGTAGACAATCTCCATTGCCCGACCACCAAGAACATAGGATGGACGAACAACCAATGGATAGCCAATGCCCTTGGCAGCAACAATACCCTCCTCAAGACTGCGCACAGTTGAGTTATTCGGTTGCTTCAAACCAAGACGCTGAATCATCTGCTGGAAGCGCTCACGGTCTTCTGCACGATCAATCGCATCCGGACTGGTGCCGATAATCGGCACGCCAGCTTCTTCAAGACCACGCGCCAATTTCAATGGTGTCTGACCACCGTAGTGAACGATCACGCCTTTTGGCTGCTCTAAATCTATAATCTCCAACACATCTTCAAGGGTAATCGACTCAAAATACAGTCGATCTGATGTGTCGTAATCCGTTGAAACAGTCTCAGGGTTACAGTTGATCATAATGGTTTCGTAACCATCTTCACGCATAGCAAGTGCAGCGTGAACACAACAATAATCAAACTCAATGCCCTGACCAATTCGGTTTGGACCACCGCCGATAACAACAATCTTCTCGCGATCACTCGTTCCGGCTTCACACTCTTCCTCATAGGTTGAGTACATGTAAGCCGTCGCTGTCGAGAACTCCGCGGCACAGGTATCTACGCGCTTATACACCGGGCGAATGCCAAACTCATGACGAATATTCCGGAATGCTTTCTCACTCAAATCAAGCAGATCGGCCAAACGATGGTCAGAGAAACCCTTTCGCTTCAATCTGCGAATCGAATCATAAGTCAGGTCTGATCGAATCATATTCGATACAACACGCTCCTCTTCGATCAAATCTTCGATCTGAACCAGGAACCAGGGATCAATACCCGTGAGGCCGTAGACCTCCTCAACACTCATTCCGGAACGGAACGCATCACCGATGTACCATACACGCTCTGCATTGGGAGTAATTAGCTCGCCGCGCAAGATGTCTGAGGCATTCTCAGAACTCAAATCAAGCTTAGGCTCCAATCCAAAAGAGCCGACCTCAAGTCCGCGAAGCGCTTTCTGGAAAGACTCCTGAAACGTTCGGCCGATTGCCATAACCTCACCAACAGACTTCATTTGCGTGGTCAATGTCGCATCAGCCTGCGGGAATTTTTCAAAGGTAAAACGAGGGATTTTGGTAACAACGTAGTCGATCGCCGGCTCGAAAGATGCTGGCGTTGCGCCACCGGTAATATCGTTCTGCAATTCATCCAGCGTGTAACCCACAGCCAGTTTTGCAGCGACTTTCGCAATTGGGAAGCCCGTTGCTTTGGATGCCAGCGCAGAAGATCGAGAAACACGCGGGTTCATCTCAATAACGACCATGCGACCCGTTGTTGGGCTGATACCAAACTGAACGTTAGAACCGCCTGTCTCCACACCGATCTCACGTAAAACAGCCAACGAGGCATTACGCATGATCTGGTATTCTTTATCCGTCAAGGTTTGAGCTGGCGCTACAGTAATGGAGTCTCCAGTGTGAACACCCATTGCATCGAAGTTTTCAATCGAACAGATAATGATACAGTTGTCTTTCTTATCCCGGACAACCTCCATCTCGTACTCTTTCCAGCCAATTAACGACTCATCAATCAGCAACTCATTCGTTGGAGAGAGATCAAGACCACGCTCACAAATTTCCTCAAATTCCTCACGGTTGTATGCAATACCGCCACCACTTCCGCCCATTGTAAACGAGGGGCGAATAATGCAAGGAAAACCAAGATCATCGATCAAGGCCACAGCCTCTTCCATGCTGTGCGCAATACCAGAGCGCGGAGTTTCAAGGCCAATAGCCTTCATCGCCTTGTCAAAACGATCACGATCTTCCGCTTTATCAATGGTGTCTGCATTGGCGCCAATCATTTCTACGCCATACTTCTCAAGAACACCTTCACGCTCAAGATCAAGGGCACAGTTCAACGCCGTCTGACCACCCATCGTTGGCAACAAGGCATCCGGACGCTCTTTTTCAATGATGCGTTCGACCGTCTCCCAGGTAATAGGCTCGATATAGGTTGCATCGGCCATCGCCGGGTCGGTCATGATTGTCGCAGGATTGGAGTTCACAAGAATGACGCGATAGCCCTCTTCCCGGAGAGCTTTACAGGCTTGTGCGCCTGAGTAATCAAATTCGCAAGCCTGACCAATAACAATCGGTCCTGCACCGATAATTAGAATACTCTTTATGTCGCTACGCTTTGGCATCTAGATTCGTTCCACTTGTACTGTTTGTTTCTTCAATCGTGGCCGGAAACCCGACCACAATTTCAAATTGATGTCTAACTCTGAGTCTACTGAGCTATTTCGCTTTGCTCATCGCTTCAATAAACTGATCAAACAAAGGCGCTACATCATGCGGGCCCGGGCTTGCTTCAGGATGCCCCTGAAAACTGTAAGCAGGCGTATCCGTTCGACGAATGCCTTGCAAACTGCCATCAAATAAGGATTTGTGTGTCGCCTCAAGATTGGCAGGAAGAGTTTCCTCGTCAACTGCAAAGCCGTGGTTCTGGCTCGTAATCATGACAACGCCGGTATCAAGATCCTGAACCGGATGATTCGCACCATGATGACCAAACTTCATTTTCAGAGTCTTCGCGCCACTTGCAAGCGCTAGCAACTGATGACCAAGACAGATTCCAAAAACAGGAATTTTCGTTTCCAGAATCTCTTTGATGGCAGCAATCGCATAATCACATGGCTCAGGGTCTCCGGGACCATTCGACAGGAAAACCCCGTCAGGGTTCATCGCCAAGACTTCACTTGCGGGCGTTTGAGCCGGAACAACTGTCAGCTTGCAACCTCTGGCCACAAGCATCCTCAAGATGTTGCGTTTCACACCGAAGTCATACGCTACAACATGAAACTGCGAATCACTGGCGCTTCGATAGCCTTCAGCCAGATCCCACTCTGCTTCCGTCCACTCGTAGGTTTCGGTATGCGTTACTTCTTTTGCAAGATCCATCCCTTTCAAACCAGGGAAAGCCTTCGCTTTTTCCAGAGCCTGCTCTTCGGAAATGTTATCTCCCGCTAAAATACAACCGTTCTGCGCACCTTTTTCCCGAAGAATACGAGTCAAACGACGAGTATCGATATCTGCGATTGCAACGATGTTGTTTTCTTTCAGGTAAGCATCCAGAGATTGCTCAGAACGCCAGGAACTGGCAACCAAAGGGAGATCACGAATCACTAAACCGGCGGACCAGATCTGATCGCTTTCGACATCCTCTGTATTCACACCGGTGTTGCCGATATGAGGATAGGTCAGGGTAACAATTTGTTTGGCATAAGAAGGGTCAGTGAGAATTTCCTGATACCCTGTCATTGCGGTGTTAAAAACAACTTCTCCAGTAGTCTCCCCATCTGCACCGATAGAAATACCTTTAAAAATGGAGCCGTCTTCAAGAGCTAAAATTGCGGGTTTAGTCAACACCAGTTCCTCGCACTTGGCTTTGCAGTTTGAATATCGAATCGAAAGAAACCGTCTTTGGCGGGCCTGAGACAAAGCAAGTATGGTAAATACTTACAAAAAAGCGAGGCGGAACAAATCCAACCTCGCTTTCTTACAATTCTTGGCGATCAAATGTCACCACAGCTCAAGCGGCGGCATTGTACACATTTCACATTTTTGTGTCTATTGA
>DAITOW010000167.1:0-6400 GCA_036833965.1 Oleiphilaceae bacterium | reverse complement strand
AGCCTGACTTACGACGTGCACGATGCCGATGGCGGAGTGTCGGCGCAAACCGGCAGCATTACAATTAATGGCACCAATGATGGCCCGGTGATTATCAACCCCGATGTTGCCAAGCCTGAAAATTTTGCAGGAACGGTATCGGAGGGCGTTGGTGATTATGACGGTGGTGGCTCTATCATTATTCCGGGTATGGCGCCGATAATAACTGACGCCAGTTACAACGACGTCAAAAATAATCAGGTGGCCGGTCAGCTCGGCGTTACGGATAAAGACACCAGCGACACGCATACTTGGTCGGTAAGCGTGGCGGCGAAATACGGTACCGCCACGGTTGATGCCTCGGGTAAGTGGACCTATACCGTTGACGATACCAATACTCATGTGAATGCGCTCAACGATGGAGACACCCTGCCTGATAGCTTCACCGTACAAGTAAGCGACGGGCATGGCGGCACCACCACGAAAGAAATCCAAATCACGGTGACAGGTCAAGGCGATGATGTTCATCCCTTAGCCGCAGACATGGATGCGCAACGCAAAGGCGAGGTGATCGAAGATGTGGTGGGGCGAACCACCGCTACCGGTGATTTCCAGTTTGTTGACCCTGATTCGGCAGACACCGTGACGACGATGTTCAAGGCACCAGACGGCACCTTGAGTCATACCTATGAAGGCACGTACGGAACCTTTACCATTGATGATAGCGGCAAATGGACGTATCAACTCGATCATGACAAAGCCGATGCGCTTAGGGCAGGCCAGCATGTTGAAGACACCATAACTGTTACAGCAACATCTCAGCACACCCGCCAAGATTGGGATGAGAGTATCCACATTCAGATTACCGGTTCGAATGAGGCGCCACTGGTGATGGCGAGCAAGCCTGTTGATTTGGGCTCAACTGATGAAGATACCAGTCACATTATTCGCACCTCTGATCTGCTGAGTGTGGCGACCGATGCCGATGGTGATGCCTTAAGTATTAGTGCGGTGAGAGTCGACCCGGCCTTCGGTACCATTACCGATAACGGTGATGGCACTTTTACCTTCAATCCTAAGGCGAATTACCATGGCTCTGACGTGCCACTGGAGTTCGTGGTAACCGACGATACTGATACCACCATCGGCCATGCAAGCATAGATATCGTATCTGTACTTGATGGCGCAGCAGGTGGCGGCGTTGATCGTGAAGGCGATGCCATCCGTGGGGACATTGCAAGCCGAACGCATGATATTTCAGGTGAAGTTAAAGCCGGCGCGGCAATTTTTGGCGAGCACCCAACCCAAGTATTGCTAACAATTACCAACCCGCTTGATCGTAACCCCGGCAACCCAATGCAAATTTACTATCGGACGATACTCAGTGACGGGGCCGGACACAGTCATACCTTTGCATGGGGCGAGACTAGTCCTATTGATGTGACCAACTGGGATTGGGACACCTTAACGGCGATTGCCCCTACTGGCGGCGGTCATCACCATCTGGTTGTTAAATACGAAGTGCATACCGCCGATGACGCCAGAACAGTCACTTTCAGTCTTGGCGATGGCGCCGATTCGGCCAGCATTACCGAAGATGGTGATCCGGCTGTTGCGGGCTATTTAGATGCTCATCCATCAGACGGTGTTGATGTGGGTTTCGCAGCGCAATCGGTCGATGGCACTTATGGTCATTTAGATTTACAGGCCGACGGAACATGGCTCTATACTCTTGATCAGGCCAAGGCCAATGGCTTAAACGACGGTGATCATGCCTCGGATGTGTTTACCGCCACTACCACGACAGGTGAAACGCATGGCATCACGATTGCCATTGCAGGGCATACGGATGCGGCGCCAACGTTGTCGCCGGGGACTGTGTTGCCGCCACCACCTCCACCACCTCCAGTTATGGCTGATGCGGCGGATGAGTCGGATTCGGATTCAGAACCTTTGATCGAAAGCTTCTCTCTCTCGCCAGACAGTGAACCGCAATTAAATCTGGAGGGTGCCGCCGAGAAAGGCGGGGAGCATCGCGCTGATGTCAGTCTGAACGATCAAACCAGTGACCTCGCAGAACGGGTAACCGCCGTTCTTGGTGGTGCATCAGAAAATGAAGCAAATGATGTTTTACAGACTATGATTGAAGCGCATTTGGATGCGCATCAAAAAGATAAAGAGGACGCAGCCAAACTAACGTCCGACCAGGACGCGGGTAAAACTGCGAGCAAGAGCGATGGTGAAGATTCATCGAGTCAGAGTGTCGAATCTTCATCTGGCAACAGTGCGCATGGCCATGACGACATCGTTGGCGGAAGCTCTAGTTCGCATTTGGACAGTCTGGTACCTAAACCGGACGATGATACCTTGCCGCCGATATAGAGCTGGTCAGATGGCAGATATGCGACAAAGACAATGGATTCCCGCCTACGCGGGAATGACGGTGGTAGCGGGAATGACGGCGGTAGCGGAAATGACGGTGGTAGTCTGAATGACGGTGGTAGCAGAAATAACTAGATGCTCACTTCGGGAAAATGAATGACGGAACGTACAATGGATAGCAACAAGACAGAATGGGAAACCGGTTCACCGGAGCGTACGCATTTTGATCCCTTGCTCGACAGTCTGGTGGTGGTTGCCAAACTCTACGACAAGCACGTCACAGCAACGGCATTGTCTGCCGGTTTGCCGCTGGTTGAAAACAAGCTGACCACTACCCTGCTGCCTCGTGCGGCGGAGCGTGCCGGGCTTTCCGCGCGGATGCTCAACCGGCCATTAGACGAGATCGTACCCGAAGTACTTCCAGCGATTTTGTTGTTGCATAACGGCCATGCCTGCGTTCTGACAGAGCTGGATTTGGCGAACAACAAAGCCAGGATCATTCGACCCGAGGCAGGCTTGGGTGAGGTCGAAATGCATGTCGACGGCTTGAGCGAACTCTACTCTGACTTCTGTTTTTTCATCAAGCGCGAGTACCAGTTCGATAAAGAACGACGCCTCGTTACCGGCGAGGCTGGCAAGCATTGGTTTTGGGATACGCTAAGACTCTCCTTCCCGATTTATCGAGACGTTATTCTGGCTTCCGTACTCATCAACCTGTTTGTACTGGCCAGCCCTTTTTATGTACGAAATGTATATGACCGCGTTGTACCCAACTCTGCGTTCGATACGCTTTGGGCCTTCTCTATCGGCATCGGCATCATTTTCTTCTTCGACCTGCTGTTAAAGTTAATACGTACTTACTTTCTTGATATTGCCGGTCGCAAATCAGATGTCATTCTTTCCTCCAAGATTTTCGCCCATGTACAGGCTTTAAAACTTGAACACCGCCCCGCTTCCGTCGGTTCCTTCGCAAAAATGGTCAGTGAATTCGAGAGCATCCGCGATTTTATCACCTCGGCAACGATGAGCACCCTTGTCGATATTCCTTTCGTGATTATCTTCCTGCTCGCCATTTATGTGTTCAGCGGCAATCTGGTGATTGTGCCTCTTGTCTCCGTGGGCATTATCTTGCTCATCACAATCATCATTCGCCGCCCGGTCGACGAATCCATCACCCATAGCTATGGTGCATCTACCGTCAAAAACGGCTTGTTGATTGAAACCCTCAACGGACTGGAAACCGTAAAAAGTAACCGTATGGAAGGGATTAATCAGCGCAAATACGAGCAAAACGTCGGTGAAACCTCCTTCTGGAGCAATCGCTCCCGACTATTTTCTACGATTGGCACCAGTACCTCCGGTTTTGTACAGCAGATGACGACCGTTGCGCTACTGATTGTGGGTGTTTACGAGATTGCAAACCACGAACTCACCATGGGCGGCCTCATTGCAGCCAGCATGCTCACCGGCCGAGTGATCGCACCGATGGCTCAGGTTGCCGGCTTGATCGCACGATATGGTCAAACCAAGGAAGCCTACAGTGGCATTGCGCGCATTATGGACATGCCGATAGAGCGCGACCCCGACAAAGCTTACTTGCAACGCGACAAAACCGACGGTCACTTTGAGCTGGAAAATGTCGGTATTACCTTCCCGGGGCAAACTGTTTCGATTATCAACGGGGTGAACCTGAATATACCGGCCGGAAGCCGCCTTGCTGTAATCGGACGTATCGGTTGCGGCAAAACCACCCTGCTTCGCTTGTTGATGGGGCTTTACACACCGACTGAGGGCGTCATCAAACTGGATGGCATCGACATTCGGCAGCTTGACCCGAGTGATCTTCGCGCCATGATCGGCTGCGTGGAACAACAACCAACTCTGTTCTCCGGCACGATTCGGGACAACATTGCCTCCGGCACGCCTTATGCGACCGACGAGCAAATTCTCAAGGCTGCGGAAATGGCCGGTGTACTGGAATTCACCGCCACTCATCCTGAGGGCCTGAACAGGCAGACCGGCGAGAATGGCCGTATGCTCTCGGGGGGGCAACGCCAGTGTGTGGCGCTTGCACGCGCGCTGTTGCGTGATCCAAAAATCCTGATTTTTGATGAGCCGACAAGTGCGTTGGATCAGGACTCCGAGCGTCGACTCATCGCCCGACTCAGCAAACTGGCACCCGATAAAACCATTATTGTGTTTACCCAGCGCTTGGCTATCCTGAGCCTGCTCGACTCCATCGCGGTGATGGATGCAGGCGAAATACTGATGCATGGCCCGAAACAGGAGGTTCTTGACCGCCTCGCAGGCAAGCACGCTTCAAGCACGCCCCAGGACGGAGGTGCCGCATGAGCCTAACCAAAAAGCAGCTTAAGAAACTCCATCAGCAAGACCTTGCGTTCGTCACGGATGCCTCGCAAGGCGAACTCATGCGCACACCAAAAGTTGCTCAAGTCATCCTCTGGGTCTTGTTGGGTATGGTCACAGCATTGATTGCCTGGGCCTACTACTCAAGTATTGATGAAATAGTGCGCGGCGAAGGTCAAGCCATCCCGCTTAGTCACACCCAAGTCATTCAGAATCTTGATGGCGGCATCATTGAAGCCATTCATGTTCGTGAGGGGCAAACTGTCAAAGCCGGCACGCTTTTGATGGAGCTCGATTCAACCACTGCAGGTGGTGCCCTTGCGCAAAGCGTTGCCGAGACCTCTTCGTTAATGGCCGAGGAAATACGCCTTGCGGCTGAGGTTGCTGATGCGCCGCCCGATTTCGGAGCTGAAATCGACACCGCCAACAAACGCTTTATTGGTACACAGCTGCAGCTATACAAAGTCCGGCAGGACGAGCTACATAAACAGGTTGATGACATTCATATCAAAGCGAGCAAAGCCAGACAGGAATTGGTTGCGGCAAAACAGCAAATGGAGGATCAACAGACGCAAGTCAATCTGATCCGACAACAGCTGAAGATGAATGAACCACTGCTTAAAATGGGTGCCGTGTCCGAGTCCGTTGTGTTGGATATAAAGCAACAACTCAGCCGCGCACAAGCGGAGGTGAATCAGACCAAGAACACGATTCCGGAGCTGGAGTCAGAGATTGAACGTCTTAAAAGTGAGGAGCAAAGCGTTGTTGCGTCCTTCAAGTCAAAAGCCCAACAGCAGCTTTCAGATGTAAGAACAAGGCTCGACATTTCGCTCGGAAAAAGAACCGTGAGCGAAGCCAGTGTCGATCGAACAGAATTGCGCTCACCGGTAGACGGCGTCATTCAAAAGCTCTACGTCAATACCATTGGAGGGGTTGCCAGACCAGGCGTTGAACTAATAGACATCGTGCCCATTGGCGATGAGCTTTTGGTGGAAGCGAAGATCAAGCCAAAAGACATCGGCTTTGTGCGCAGAGGGCAATTCGCGAAAGTGAAGATTTCTGCGTTTGACTTCGCTATTTATGGTGGACTGGAGGGCAAGGTCGAAACGATTTCGGCTGATTCGATCACCGATCAGCGCGGAAACAGTTTCTACATCGTCAAAGTACATGTCGACAAAGCATATTTCGGTGAAGGCGAATCTCGTCTAAACGTAATTCCCGGTATGCAGGCAACCGTTGATATCAGCGTTGCGGAGCGGACCGTTCTTGAGTACATCATGAAACCGCTTCTGCGCGCACTACAAAGATAAATACAGAATTACTCGCAAGGAGAACCGACAGGATGAAGCGTATAAAGCAGCAAAGCCTCCTACTTGCAGCAAGTTTAGCCAGTCAGTTTAGTTTTGCTGACAGTCTTGAGGAAGCAGTGTTCAAAACAATTCAGACAAATCCAATCATGGCTGAGTCCGTGCAAAGTTACTACGCTTCGCGCGCAGAACTCGACGCGGCGCAAGGTAATTTCCTGCCCAGTCTGGATTTAAGTGCTGACACCGGCAAAGAAGACATTGACCGCATTGGTACGAATACCGACTCAAATGAAACGCGGGCCCAGGCAAAGCTGCAATTAACTGTTCCCCTGTTTCGGGGCTTCGCAAACAGCAGTGAATATGAC
>DAITOW010000166.1:0-6443 GCA_036833965.1 Oleiphilaceae bacterium | reverse complement strand
TCGAGCATATCAGGAGCAAGTCGCTCTAATGTAGATCGTAGAATCGGGTGGTCAGGCTGTTGGCGTAAACTGTTGTTCCAGACCTTGCGAGCCTCGTCCTGCTTGCCCTCTACCCAGAGAACTTCGCCCAGATGCGCTCCGACTTCTCCGTCAGGGTAGCTTAAGTAGGCTTTGCCAAGCAGCGCGAGAGCCTCTTCGTTTTTGCCCAGCTTGAAGAGCACCCAACCCATGCTGTCGAGTATGGCAGGATTGTCCGGGCGCAACGCAAGCGCAACGGTGATGAGTTGCAGGGCTTCTTCATACCGGTCAGTTTTGTCTGCAAGCGTATATCCCAAAGCGTTGAGAGCGACGGCATTCTGCGGGTTGGCTGCAATAATTTTGCGCAGATCCTGCTCCATTAGTGCGAGTTCACCTATTGCATCGTAATGCATGGCGCGAGCGTAGAGCAGGGGTTCATCGCCCGGGAATTGCTGAAGTGCCTGATTCAATCCTTCGAGTGCCATCTCTTTTTTGTCGAAGGTGTTGAGCAGTTGGTACTGAACCAACCACAGCTTTTTCGCGTTCCCAGGCTGATCCTGTCGTAACAACGCAAGTTGCTCAAGCGCTTCGTCCATCCTGTCCAGTTTGGTCAGAAGGTACACGTAGCGTTCAATCGCGGTGTTGTAGTTCGGGCTTGGAGCGACGTTCTGGTAGTGCTCTATCGCCTGTTCCAGATCTTCCTGCTGTTCCGAGATTCGGCCGAGGTAGTAGTGTGCATCGCTGCTATGACTTGGAGAGCTGGTCAAGGCTTCGAATGCACTTTTGGCTTCTTCTACCTTTTTGTTCTCCAGCATCAATAGTGCATGGGAAAGGGTTAGGCTTAAGGAGTCCGGGTAATAATCAAGTAAGGTGGCAAAGACTTCTTCCGCTTTTACTGTGTCGCCTTTTTCAATGAGCAAGCTTGCATAGAGGCGCCCAAGCGGGTTGTTTTCCGGAAATTGTGCGAAAGTTTGGGCGCTATAGTTAAGGGCTTCTTCTTTTTTGCCGGATTCGTTCAGGCAGTTTGCCTTGACTATAAAGGCGGGCTGAAATTCAGCTTGTTCCTCGATAACTTTATCAAGATTACTAATTGCAGCATCGCATTGCTTCAAGTTTCGTTGTACGAGGGCAAGGCTGTAGCGTACCTCCCAGCTGTCGGGGAACTGCTCAAGAAGCTCGGTATAGAGTTCCAGTAGTTCCAGTTTTTCCTCTTCGCTGGCTTGGGATGAGCTGATCGCAAGCGCTTCAACACTGGTATTTCCGCCGAGTTCCAGAATTTTTGCGATTTGATCTATCGCTTCTGGAAAGGCTTTTTCGACTGAATACTGGTACGCAAGAATTTGATGCGCTGCAATGTTGTCGGGTTCTTCTTCCAGCCAGATGAGTGTAAGTTCTTTGATGGCCTCTGAGTCCTTCGCAATTTGCGCCGCGTTAATGGCCCGAAAGATAATCGAGGGGTCGCGCGTCATCTGTGCTTGCTGAATATAATTGACCAGTGTGATATCGAATTGGTCCCTTTGCGAGGCGATTTCTGCAACGAGCAAATCGTAAAGAGTGTCTTGCTCTATCGAAAAATCAGCATACTCAATCTCCTCCACCTCGTTCTCTGTGCCTGATTCCGCATCAGCAGAGCTCGATGAGGTGCCTGATTTGCCCGAGAGACTGGCACAGCCTGCTGCAAATAAAATGTTCAGTATGAGGGTGAAACGCAAAACAAAGGTGAGTAGTTTCAAAGGAAATCTCTTACAATAGGTTTTCAAAGTGAAGAAGTCGCTCAACTCGGTATCATGACACACGCCGCTTTGCTGTCAACTTCATGCCTGAGACAATGCACAATTCACATAGCATAATTACCAAGCTCTTTGTAAAATAGCGATTTAATTCTCAGTTTCGGATCTCAATGTCAATCCTTGCCTTTGGTATCAACCATAAAACAGCCTCTGTTGATATCAGGGAGCGCGTTGCATTTGATGCGGACAACCTGAATGCCTCATTGCAATCGCTCGTTGCCGAGCCGAAGGTAAGTGAGGGCGTCATCCTCTCTACGTGTAACCGCACCGAGATTTATTGTCATGTGGATTCCGGTTTTCATGCGCCGGAAATCGTCCGTTGGCTTTCGGAACATCATCGGATCCCTGCAGAAGATGTTGATCGGGTGAGTTTTTGTTTCGAAGATGATGAGGCGGTTCGTCATGTCATGCGCGTGGCAGCAGGGCTGGAGTCGCTGGTGCTTGGCGAGCCACAGATACTTGGGCAGTTAAAGTCCGCGTATGCGAGTGCGCTTGAGGCCGGTTCTGTTACGGGACGGCTCGGTCGCTTGTTCGAGATGAGCTTTTCGACGGCAAAACGGGTGAGAACGGAAACTGCAATCGGTGAAAGCGCCGTTTCTGTCGCTGCAACCTCTGTCGCTTTGGCAAGGCAGCTGTTTGGCAAATTGGATAAAAGCAACGCTTTGTTGATTGGAGCCGGAAAGACTACCGAGCTTGTGGCAAAGCACTTGCGGCAAGCCGAAATCCGAAATATTACGGTGGCAAATCGTACTTTGGCGCGAGCACAAGATCTTGCCAGTGAAGTGGGTGGCCACGCTGCGTTGCTTGGAGACATCCCCGATTTGCTGGTAGAAGCAGATATCGTGATTTCCTCAACAGCGAGTCCGCTTCCCATTCTAGGGAAAGGTGCTGTTGAGCGGGCGCTGCGTCTTAGAAAGCATCGGCCCTTTTTTATGGTCGACATTGCTGTGCCGCGTGACATTGAGCCGCAAGTAGGCGAGCTTGCCGATGTTTATCTTTATACCGTTGATGATCTGAGCGATGTGATTGATGAGAACATGCGCGCTCGGGAGAAGGCAGCTACGGAAGCTGAAGCGATCATAGAGAGCGGCGTTGCGCGGTTTGTGAGCGATTTGCGAGTGTCGAATGCGGGGGACGGGCTTCGCCGGTTTCGAGAACATGCTGAGGATATTCGTCAAAAGGAACTGGATAAGGCTCTGGCTTCATTGCAGCAAGGGGGTGATCCTGAGCAAGTGATACGCGCACTGTCTAGAGGTTTGACCCAAAAATTACTCCATGAGCCGACGATTGCTGTGCGTGATGATGCTGCAGCAGGGAAGCCAGAAACGGCTCAGCTTTTATTGAATCTTTTTAAACTGGATGAACGCTAGCCGGATTTCTTCTTGGCCTTGCGCGGTGCTAAACTCCCTCCCAATTTTTCTGTGAGCGAACAATTAAATATGAAAGAGTCATTGTTACTTCGGCTTGATGAGATAACAGACCGATATGAAGAACTCGGTGCTCTGTTGAGCGATCCGGGTGTCATTTCGAATCAAAACCAGTTTAGAGATTATTCTAAAGAGTATTCTGAAATTGAGCCGGTTGTGAAGTGCTATGGCCGGTACCGGCAGGCAAAAGAAGATATTGAAGAAGCAGAACTCTTGATGTCTGACGGTGATGCTGAAATGCGCGAGATGGCGCAAGAAGAGCTCTCTTCGGCTGAGGAAAAACTGGATAGCCTCTCTGAAGAGTTGCAGCTGCTTTTGCTTCCGAAAGACCCTAACGATGGCAATAACGTCTTTCTTGAGGTTCGCGCCGGGACGGGTGGTGATGAAGCTGCCATTTTCTCGGGGGATCTATTTCGCATGTACTCACGTTATGCAGAGCGACGTCGCTGGAAAATTGAAGTGGTTAGCGAGAGCTTGGGTGAGCATGGTGGCTACAAGGAAATTATTACCCGCGTTATAGGCGATGGGGTGTATGGTGCTCTCAAGTTTGAATCCGGGGCACACCGTGTTCAGCGTGTTCCTGAAACCGAATCGCAGGGGCGTATTCACACCTCGGCTTGTACTGTTGCGGTAATGCCGGAAGTAGAGTCGGTTGATGATATTGAGATTAATAAGGCTGATCTGCGCATTGATACCTTCCGTGCTTCCGGTGCGGGTGGTCAGCACGTCAATAAAACAGATTCTGCTATCCGTATTACCCACTTACCAACCGGAGTTGTTGTTGAGTGTCAGGACGAGCGTTCCCAGCACAAGAACAAAGCGAAAGCGATGAGCTTGCTTGCTTCCAAGTTGTTAAGTGCCGAGCAGGAAGCTGCAGCAGCAGAGCAGTCCAGTCAACGTAAAAGTCTCGTTGGAAGTGGCGATCGCTCAGAGCGTATTCGCACTTACAACTATCCTCAGGGCCGTGTGACAGATCATCGAATCAATCTTACCTTGTACAAGTTAGACGAGGTGATGGACGGTGAGCTTGATCTGGTGATCAGTCCTTTGTTGCAAGAGCATCAGGCCGACTTGCTCGCTAGTATCAACGATCACTAGTATTTCGTTTGGCTGGTACTGTGTCGTTGCCCACTATTGCAGAGGCTTTAGGTTATAGCGCTCAATTGAATAGTGAGTCGCCGGAAGTCGATGTGCGCCTTTTGTTGTGTCGCGTTCTGGACGTGGATTCGAGCTATCTGCGAATGTGGCCGGACAAATCTCTGACGGAGTCGCAGGTTGAAGCATTTCAAAACCTTTTTGAGCAACGCAAATCAGGCGTTCCTGTAGCGCATTTGCTCGGTACACGAGGTTTTTGGACGCTGGATTTGGAGGTGTCTGCGGAAACCTTGATTCCCCGTCCTGATACCGAGTGTTTGGTTGAGTATATTCTCGAGCACTTTGACCTCGCCCCAAAACGGATGCTGGATCTCGGTACAGGAACGGGTGCGATTGCGCTTGCAATTGCAGCAGAGCGCCCTGAGTGGAAAGTCCTTGCTACCGATTATAAGCAGTCGATCGTGGATCTAGCGGTGCGAAACGCTCTACAACATAAAATCGCAAACATAGATTTTGCTGTTGGCTCCTGGTTTGAAGCTGTGCACGAAGGGCATGATTTTGATTTGATTGTCAGTAACCCTCCTTATATAGATGGGGCTGATCATCACCTTGATCATGGTGATGTCCGCTTCGAGCCCCGAAGTGCTTTAGTGGCTGCGGAGAATGGCTTTTCCGATTTACGTCATATTGCAGAGCGCGCGCCTGATTTTTTGGTGAATGGCGGAATGCTCTGTTTTGAGCACGGCTATGAGCAGGGCGAACAGTTGCGCAGCCTTTTAGCCGATTTGGGTTACTCCGGGATGCAAACGCATCGGGATTATGGTGGTAATGATCGATTTACAACGGCGCGTTTCGTAAAGTAGGGCGTTAACATACCGGGCTTTAAATATGATTGAAAAGACGACCCTAACTGATGAAGAGTTACTGCGCTATAGCCGACAGTTGATGCTGCCAGGCTTTGATGTGGCTGGGCAATTAAAGCTGGCAAATGCACATGCGCTGATTATCGGCGCGGGCGGATTGGGTTCGCCTGCAGCACTTTATCTTGCTGCAGCCGGAATCGGGGCGATGACCCTTGTTGATGATGACGTTGTCGAAATAAGCAATTTGCAGCGTCAGATCGCGCATCAGGAGTCGTCTCTTGGTGAAACCAAGGTTGAGTCTGCGAAACAGCGACTTCAGGCTTTGAACCAGACGTGTCAGGTACATGCCCTCGCAGAACGGTTTGAAGAGAGTAAGTGGCTTGATCGCTTTGCAGAATTTGATGTAGTTCTGGATTGCAGCGACAACTTTGAAACCCGTTTTGCTGTTAATCGTTTGTGCTTTTCCTCCGGGGTTCCTCTAGTTTCAGGAGCGGCGATTCGGATGGAGGGGCAGTTGGCGGTTTATGATCCGCGAGAAGGTATTTCCCCCTGTTATCGTTGCCTTTATTCAGAGGAGGGCGAGGATAATCTGAATTGCTCCACAACGGGTGTTCTTGCTCCTTTGGTTGGTGTTGTTGGTGCGATGCAGGCCTTGGAAGCGATCAAGCTTATTGCGGGATATGGTGAGAGCAGTGCGGGTAAATTGCTCATTTACGATGCACTCTCGTTGAGTTGGCGTCGTTTAAATTTACCTAAAAATCCGGATTGCCCGGTTTGTAGTCAAAATGTTTAGCAGTCTCAGAGGCAGCGCAAGCTTGGTCTTGCTGCTGCCCTGAATATCACCAGTTCAATGTACTTGCATTTGTTCAATCGTGAAAATTGGATGCGACGTAGTCCGCGAGGCGGGAGCGTTCAACACTCTTCAGCGTGATATGCGCGTAATGTTCCCAGTTCCTCATTCGGTCAATGGCATAGCTAAAGCCACTTGTTGAAGCGCTTAAGTAAGGCGTATCTATTTGTTTCAGGTTGCCGATCGCGACAACTTTAGTTCCGGGACCAGCCCTTGAGATAAGCCCCAACATTTGGGCGGCAGTCAGGTTTTGCGCTTCATCAATCAGGAAGAACTTGCCCGAGAAGCTGCGCCCGCGCATGAAGCTTGAGCTCTTGATTTTCACTCGATTCTTGAGGAACTCAAGACCGGATTTACGCTCAAAGTCGTTGCCTTCAGGGCTCGCACTAAGTGTTTCGAG